>JAJRTM010000416.1 GCA_024278285.1 Planctomycetota bacterium | reverse complement strand
TAATAACAGCAGCATGGCAAAAACCATGCAGAGATATGTTTTCGTATTCAGCCTCATGAGAGAACCTTCTTAAAGGCATTGGGGAAGTTGTTTACCAACAGAGTTTCATTAGAATTATGACAGGAAAAATGATGGGAGCAGAAGAATAAAACAGCTAATTCAAAGATATTTCTCAATTCCGAAAACAAACAGTTCGAAACATATACTGAATAAAACGCGAAAGAACATCAAATGTCAACAGCAAGACAACAAGCGGAACAGTTTATTGAGCATCAACAAGCATTTCGGCTCGGAACGTTGTTGACCGAATCGTCGCATCCGAAAACCGCTGAGCTTTCGCAATTCATTCAACAAGAGATGACTGAAGGAATCCGCCTGTTATTGAGTGTTGATGAAGAAATTGCCCCTGCTGTCTCGAGAATATTCGCTGGTGATGAATTTCAGCGACTCGTTACTGCGATGACACGAGCATTTGGCGAGGGAAGAAAAGTTTTCTTCACGGGATGCGGCGCGACCGGACGGCTGAGCATTTTACTCGAAGCGATGTGGCGAGAATTTTGGCAACGTGCTCGCCGCGAACATTCTGATCGCTTTGCAAATCTTCCCGATTATGAAAACAGCGTCATCAGCGTGATGGCTGGCGGGGATTTTGCGATGATCAAATCGGTCGAAGGTTTTGAAGATTTCCCCCGCTTTGGCAAACATCAACTTTTGGAAGCTGGTGTTAGTCAAGGCGATGTCGTTGTCGCGATTACCGAAGGCGGAGAGACGCCGTTTGTGATTGGAACCGCCTGGCAGGGATTGGAAAGTGGAGCGGACGTATTTTTCGTTTTCAACAACCCGGCTGAACTTCTTTGCGAACATGTCGAGCGTTCTCGCGAAGTGATCGAAGATGAACGCATCACCTGTCTCGATCTGACAACGGGACCGATGGCGATCACCGGCTCGACACGGATGCAGGCAACAAGCTCGGAACTTCTGGTTATCGGGGCTGCACTCGAAACAGCATTGAAAAATGTTCTGCAAAAGCATCTCTCCGCAAAAAACCTTGCCACGATTGGATGCGATCCAGAACAATCAATCGATTATGCAAATTTAATGGAACGTCTGGTTCAGCAACTTTGCGAACCGACTGCTCTTTCAGTCATGGGGCAACTCACGCAATTCGAGCAGAATATTTACGAACAAAAGGGATTAATCACCTACGCCGCGACCGATTATCTGCTGGATGTGCTGACCGATACCACAGAACGTTCCCCCACTTTCAGCCTGCCTGCCTATCGAAAACAAAACGATGAAACCTCCGCCGTCTCCTGGGCATTTGTGAAAAACCCGCTACTGGGAACAACGCAAACCTGGCGGGAATCTTTACGACGAACGCCGCGTGGCCTTAACTGGAATGCCGATGTTTACTCTCAGTTAGAAGCACCAACCTCGATACAGGCCAGCCTGCCCACGCTTGATAACAGCGAAATTCATCGCTTTCAAATTGGGAACGAACGAGACAAATCCCGCTTTGATGGCGATCATTCTGCCTGGATAATGATCGCGGTTGGAGACGAAGTTTGTGCATTGAATAAGGCAGATAATCCGTTTCTTCAACAGTTTGAAAAACAGAGATGCGACTACCAGCAAACGGCTACTGTTTGTGTCGGCCCAAAGGCAGTGCAGCAGTCTTCGGGGGAGATATTTCACGTTCCCGTGGACATTCCATCTTCGCCAATAAAACTGTGGGAACATCTGGCGATCAAGCTGGTTCTCAATACGGTTTCGACCGCAACGATGGCCCGCATGAACCGCGTCATCGGGAATTGGATGGTTCACGTCAGCACCTCCAACAAAAAACTGATCGACCGAGGCACCCGCCTGATCGCAGAGCTATCGGGCCTCAGCTACGAAGAATCCTGTTTGCAACTACATGAAACAATGGAAGAAATAAAGCCCTACAAAAACCGCACCAGAGAAACAACTTCGCCAGTCGCATTAACACTAAAGAAACTGGGGCAGAGATAAGGTGTAGTGGAAATTCGGGGACTCGGGTCATCACTGACCCGGCTCGCCTGGAAATATCCTGCAACTTTTGCGCAGCATTTCATTGATAAGATGCTAAGCGTTTATAGATCACTCAAATTAGCTGTCTATAAAATCTGCGTAACTCTAGTACGTTCCACGAAAAAAACCACGCACAAAGTTGTACGTGGCTTGAACTGGGTAGAATTTCTTTTACCGGTTTTTGTTCCTATTTCTGAAATTGCTGAAGTTCAAATTGAGCAGAACGGTAAGCCGACAGGTAGGATGCTTTTGTTTCCAGGCATTTTCTGAAATACGGCTTAGCGGCTTCTGCGTCTCCTCCCGCTGAAGTGCGTAAGCCAATAAAGTAGTAGGCTTCGCATTTCTGGGCAACTGCAGCTTTGGCATCTTCCGGGTTTACTTTTCCCAGCATCGTCCCTTCATCGATTTTTCCCATTAAAAACAAGGTGAGAAGATCGATCCAGTCACGTTCTTCATCTGGTTTTGCGACTGTTCCCGCAAAGCGATTGTTGGCTTCCTGTGCCTTTCCGGAAAGAATCATTGAAGCATAAGTCCAAGGATTCAGGAACCGCATTTTACCATTGATGTTAATCGCCTGATCAAACTGGGTAAAAGCATCGTCATATTTTTTAAGGAAGAAGTAGGCAAAACCGAGGTCTGCATGAGTCATTGGGTTTTTGGGGAAAATTTCAATCGCTTTTTTGTAATCAGCAATCGCAGAATCTGTTTTTCCCTGGCGTAACATGGCATTAGCTCGTAAAGCAAGCACAGAAGGGTTGTCTGCCTGTAAAGATAAAGCCGTGGTAAAATCTTTTTCCGCCTCTGCTGGTTTGCCCAGTTCCATCAGTATATAACCGTGGTTAATATGGGCGACAAAGAATTTTGGTTCCAGTTGTATTGCCTTGGCAAAATCAGTTAACGCTTCCTCTTTTTTGTCCAACTGTTTGTAGAACATACCGCGATTATTATAAGCAATGGGCATTTCGGGATGCGCTTCGACAAACTTGTTGAAAGCAACCAGGGCTTCATCGTTTTTACCAGACATCGCATAAGTATCAGCGATCGCGGTAAGCGATGGAATATGTTTGGGAACCAGATTCAACGCCGCTTTGAAATCACTAACTCCCAGATCAATCGTGTCGTTGATCTGCAGATTCGCCAACCCTCGTTGGTAAAGAATATTCGCGCGATCTTCGTCAGCCATTTTCAGACGGTCGAGAATTTGTGTCGAAACATTGATGCTGTCCTGAGCATGCTTTGTCTGATCCTCAATCATGGATAGGTTTGTCATCCCGAATAAATACGGGAGGTAGTAACCAGGCTGTTTGGATTGAGTCGCTCCAATTGATTCACGTGCATCAGCAACGCCATCACGAATCATGGCTGCATTACCCGTTTGAATCCCTAATTCAACCCGAGAGCTGGCGCGAATATGTAACGCTTTTCCCTGTTTGGGAGTAGATTTCAAAAGGGTGTCAGTGATTGCGATGGCGCGGGCGTATTCTCCCGATTGATAGGCTGTCATCGCCTGATCAAGTGATTGCGTTTGCTCTTGCGACAGGCTCACCGTCTGGGCGGAAATCTCCTGTGCAGAAATTGAGGGGACGATGAAAACTCCCAGGCAGCCGCAAGTTGCAAGCAGCAGGCTATAGGGGTGGAGTGTCAATTGGTCAAGCACATCTATTCCTTCCTTAGAATATTATTTTCCCGCCATGTTTTTGGCGGACAACACAACGCATCATTACGATCTGTTGAAATCAGACTGCAATAAGCGTTCCAAAAGTATGATCCTCACTGATCATTTATTTCATTGGGAAATCGATCAAAACACGACATCTTATTCAGTCATGCCCTGTATGTTGATAAACGGGAGGATTTGCGTCAATGTCAGTTTTTAAGAAAAATGGGCCTTCTTGCTGTTTTCAGAAGATTTGGTTTTGATCTATCATCCTGTAACAAATTCAAAGCAAACAGTCGCCTCGTTCAATACTCGAAGAAACAGAACCTTTTGAGCCATCCCCCTATTCGAATCGCGTTTGTCATCCCCACGCTTGATCAGTCTGGAGCCGAGAAGCAACTCGCGCTGCTGGCTTGTGGGTTACCCGCTGCAAAATACGAGCTTCTCGTGATTGCCTTAAACCGAGGTGGCCCCTACGCAGAAGTTTTGTGCAATGCCAATATCCCCATTAAAATTCTTAACAAACGCCTGCGGTTTGACCCCATCGCACACCGCCGTCTTTCTGCTTCGTTGGATGAATTTCAACCAGATATTGTTCATTCTTGGTTATTTTCTGCGAATTCTCACGTCAGGCTGCTTAAAAATTCGCGTACGAAATGGAGATCTGTTGTTTCAGAGCGTTGTGTCGATTCCTGGAAATCCGCCTGGCAACTCTGGCTGGATCGAAAATTAATTCCACGAACAGATGCCTTAATCGCTAACTCAAACAGTGTCGCCGAGTTTTATGCAAAGCTAGGGATTCCGCCGCAATCTTTGCACGTGATTAATAACGGAATTTCACTCCCCTCTTCTTTTTCTGAGGCGGAAAAAAAGCAACAACACAGCGAATGGCTCGAAAAATGGGAACTCCCTGAAGATGCTTTTATCGTCGGATTTGCCGGTCGCCTGGCCCCACAAAAAAAACTAAAAACATTGCTCTGGGCGGCTCATCTTCTCAAAATCGCAGACTCTCGAATCTATGCCATCTTTGCAGGAGAAGGTTCCGAATCGGGAAACCTTCAAGAATTGGCAATAAAATACGAGGTCGATTCTCATCTCCGATTTATTGGGCATCAAAGTGACATCAATCAC
>JAJRTM010000415.1 GCA_024278285.1 Planctomycetota bacterium | reverse complement strand
GTCGTCTTTAATTGTCTGACGATTATAACTGACCACATTATCTGGAACGCCAAGTAAATGAAACAGCGGGTCAATCAAATGGCAACCAAGTTCAAACATCGATCCACCCGCATAGCGTGCGAGTTGGCGCCGCCGCGTCACTGGAACTTTCTTGCTCATCACTCCATGAACTTCAAATAGATCACCCAGCCATCCGTTCCGGTTTGCCTGAAAAAGAAATTGAAACGCTGGGTTGTAACGGAACATGTATCCCATTTGAATCGTCAACGATTTTTTTGCAGCAGCGCGATGCAGTTTTTCAAGTTGCGGTAATGATTCGCCGGCCGGTTTATCAAGATGAATATGAAAACCTGCATCGATGCACCGCTTCGCTGTGGTAAGTAGATCGCAAACTTCTGTTTCTACCGCAACCACCTGCAAGTCCGGCGTTGAAAACAACTCTTTCTCGGTCAGACGTTTTGCCCCTCGATAAACAGCAGTATCAGCAACTTGCTTATAGCGAGACTCATCCGGTTCAACATAGCCCACAAATTCGTATAAATCGGGCAATGCACGGAGCGTATGAATTTGCCCTCCCGCATGGGCATGCCTGGTACCAATTTGCCCGACTTTAATTCGAGTCGCTGGCTGATCAGGCTTATTCGCGAACACCAACGGCGACAATGAAGCAATTGAGGAACCAACCGCAAGATTCTGCATGAAATGGCGACGATGCATAATAATTCTTTCCAATCATTTCCGTAGATGTTCTGTTTCGTTTTATTGAAAGAGGTTCTCGATAAAGATCACTCCAGCGAGGCCAGAAATTTCTCGATCTGTTTTAAGGTTTCCAGATACAGTTTATCATCGAACATTAAATAGCCGTGCCTGCCCTGTTTGTTGATCACCAGTTCGCAGCGGTTCCCTTTTTTCACTGCCAGTTCCTGATATTTTTTCGCCCCTGCAAATGGCGTTACTGTATCGCCAGTTCCATGAAAAATGATCGTGGGAGGCAAGCCGTATTTTACATGATCTACTGGCGAAAGTTCTTGCCAGCGTTTTCCTATTCGCTTGTTTCCATAACCAGCAGGAGAAGTATCAATGACCGGAAACAACGGAACAAGAACATTTGGAACGGCTGAAACATCAAGAGGGTCGGACGGGTCATCAACGCCATCGAACAACGCCGTTCCGAGCGCAACATGCCCGCCGGCTGAACCACCACTGACGATGATTTTCTGCGGATTGATACCCAGTGTTTGAGCATGTGACCGAATAAAACGAACCGCACTGCGAGCATCTTTCACACAATCAAAAACGGTAATTCCCTTCGCTTTATTATATAATCGATACTCCAGACTAATACCAACCATTCCCTTTTTTGCAAAATGATCAGCAAAAGGATACATCCTGCGAGGTTCGCCGCCCACCCAGCCGCCGCCATGAATAACCAGGAAACAGGAACGTTTATCATCAGGTTGAAATCCATCTGGTTCGAAAACATGCAGATAAAGTTCGTGGTCGTCAACAATTTTGTAAACCACTTTTTTGGAAGGTTCGAGTGTTGCAGATCGTATTCCGACCGGATCGTTGCGGTGCCGCGGAAGCGACCGCGATTTACCAACCGAAGCATTCCGTTCGATAAATTCCACAATCGGTTTCGCATCATGTAAGCTGTGTGGATGATGCTTCACGCCCGGCTTGGCGATTAAATCGATTCGACCTCCCAGTTTGCGATAACGTGATGCGATCACTCCTGTATTTTCATCCCAAGGCACTACCTCATCTGCCTCTCCATAAACATGCAGTAAAGGGATATGATGCTTTGCTAACGGAGCCAGATTATCAATCGGATTCTTCTTGTAGCTTAATGCTTCTGCTTCGTTTTTGAATCCGTAACGATCCAGCACTCGCTGCCAGTCAACTTTGCTCCCCTTCCCTTTTCCCTTGCCGCCGGGCCAGCTTTTGAAATCACAAACGGGAGCATCACCAAAAACAGAAGCCACCTTTTCCGGATTCGCAGCCGCCCAGTTGTAACAGTACAACCCTCCTCGACTAAGACCGACCAGCGCGACTTTTTTTGCAAAGCCATGTTTTTCAGTCAATTCACGATAGAACAAATCCCAATGCTCAACCGCCTCGGGAGACCCAAGCATGTTCGGCACTCGCATGTAAGCAATGTGAAACCCTTTTTTCAGTAATGCGATATCTGGAGCAGGCTTGTGACCAAAAAACTCACCATGCCAGACCCACGGCTTTCCCGCAGCAACGTTTTTCGGAACAACAACGAGAACAGAAAACTGCTCCACCTGAAAATCGTATCGATCAAAGCCGTTCCATACAGATTTCTTGCCCGGAAACGGGGAAGCCTGCTCAGTAGCACTTTCTCCCCCAAGAACGAGTTGACAGAACAGAATGACTACGAAAAAAGAAAACGAATGGGATCGCATAAATAATTTCATCAGAAAAATCTCACCTATTTCTCAGAGTGGGGGGGGGTAGTTGGACATTCTCGACTAAAACAATAAAGCACAGAATCAAATTAATGCAAACAACTAATCGAAGGTAACACGTTCACGTTTCGCGCACAATTAAGACATTAATATTTGCGAGTCAGTTCATGCAAAAAAATCGCAGCGGCGTGTGTCACATTTAGTGAATCGACATTTGTTTGGATTGGAATGTGCAATATCTTATCCGCCAGGTCGAGCCATTCTGTATCCAGACCATCTGCTTCATTACCGAGCAGTAATATTGTTGGAGACGATTGATCAACAGAATTCGTGATCGTGGTTGACACAATGGCATCACATAGAGGTTGCGAATTGTTGGTTTTTTCCGCCGCAATAATCTTGCATCTGTTTTGTTGACGCAGTTCTTTCAACTCGCTGAGTAAATTGTTGTCTGTTCGAATTGGCACATTGAAAAATGTTCCCATCGAAACTCGAATCGTCCGCCGAATGTATGGATCGACAGAGCCGGGACCAAGCAAAATTCCTTGAACACCAAAGCTTGCCCCCAAGCGAATTAATGAACCAAGATTATCGGGAGCCGTTATTTTGGGGCAGCAGATAAGAATCGGATTCTTACCTGCTTGCTGATTGATGATCGAACCCAGCGAAGGATTCTCCAGCCGCTTCGCACAAGCGAGAACACCATCGTGAAACGGAAATCCGATCAGTTGAGAGGCTTCTCTTTGGGGAAGAACGAACAGGTCTGCTTTGATATCAATCTGGTCTGCCAGAACTTCTGCACGTTTTTCACTCAGTAGTAGTGACTGCACTTCAAAAGAACTGTTCAGCAATCGCTCGACAACTCTCCAGCCTTCTGCAATAAAATGCCCCGATTGTCGGACCAGATTTGTTTGACGAAGATTGCGGTAAACGGTCAATCGGGAATCGCTTAATTGCTTGATTCTAATGCTGGGCATCTTGAAATTATGGGCTGACTTTGGCCCATCCTCTGCTATAATCTCTGGGAGGATATCTTTAACATTAAGACTCGCTGAATTTTCAGACCATCCTTGGGAAACATAAGTAAACAGTGACATCTGTTAGAATACAAGCCTGATTAAAATGGAAACTGCACCAAACGAATCTCCCACCAGAACTATTGACGATAAAAATCGGCAGCCACCGAACAGGCGGCTCCTTTTTTCGTTCATTCTTACTTTGGTGTTGATCCTGCTTATTGGCGGGGCGGGGTTTGGTGCGTCCAGGTATTTCGCCTCTTTGATAAAAAAACCATCTCGTGTGAATCCAGTCGAGCGGGTTATTTCTGTCCAAGTATTTGATACAGAATCTGCTACGGTTCAGGAAATGATTCAGGGGTTTGGGACTGTCCGTTCGATGCAAAAAGTGACCTTATCTGCCCAGGTTGCAGGTGAAATAACGGAAACAATTGAACCACTTAAAATCGGGCAATCTGTTCTTGCCCTCACTTATACGACCAACAGCAAAGGAGAATCACGGCGAAGCGAAGGCGATTTGGTTGTACAAATTGATCCACAAACTTACCAGGAAAAAGTTGATCAAGCTAAAGACCGCTTGCGGGAAGATCAAGCGGAAATCAATCGACTCGATCAGGAATCTCTCAATCTGAAACGCCGACTGAATCTACAGAAGAAAAATGTGGAAGTGTTTCGCAAAGAGTATGAACGAACCAATAATCTGGTAAAGCAAGGGATTGCCTCCCCCAGTGATTTAACAACCGCTGAACTCGATTTGAGCAAATACGAAGATGCGATGATACAGATTGAAACAGAACATGCGCTGGTCCCATTCCGAAAAGAACAAATACTCGCACGCAAACAAACTCACCAGAACGATCTGGAAATTGCCCTGCTCGATTTGAATCGAGCTACCGTCACGTCACCAATTTCAGGACAGTTCAGCGAAATACATGTCGAGCGTGGGCAATACGTAAGAGTCGGCGACCCGCTGGTGACTGTCATCAATTTTGATCGCGTGGAAATCCCAGTAGGCATTCCACTGCAAGATTATCTGAAAATCATTCCTCAAATCCGCAACAAGAAATATCCACAGGTCACCATCCGAACCAGTTCAGACTCTTCCACAACCTGGAGCGGAATCGTTACCCGAGCCGCCCCGGTGGCCAATACTCAAACGCGAACCGTACAACTTTTTGTCGTTGTCGATAACCTGACCGCCGCCTCGCCACTCCTGCCGGGAACGTTTGTAAGCATCAGTATCGAAGGCCCTGTTTATAAAAATGTCATCCCGATTCCACGTGAAGCAATCTTCCAAAACAAAGTATTTGTGGTCCGCGACAACAAGGTCGTAAAACGAATCGTTCAACAAAAGACAAAAATTCAATCGCTCAGTATTATTGAATCTGGTTTGCAAGCAGCCGAGCAGGTCATTCTCACGAATCTGGATATCCTCACCGAAGGGGACGCGGTTAACCCTGGTAATAAGGAAGAACTCAATTTAGAAACCGAACTACAACGCCTGTCGCTCCCATTTTTGAAGCGACTTGATTAAGCACCTATACTCTGATAAATCGTTTAACGGCAAGGCGACTGCGTAAGTATCGATTAAATAATAACTGCTACATCTCTTCGTTTTTCGTAGGATGGCGTGCAGTGTAAATTAGACCTGCCAATCAAACATCTTCCAAAGCGTGATAAACCGACTCCCAATTCAGAGTTCCCGCCTCAATTTGTTTGAGAAATTCCGGCGAACTCGCAAGCAATAATTCTTTGGCTTCCGGTAACGAACTACTCGCAAGTGATAGCGCAGCTGCTTGCTTTTCGAGATCATCCCCCTGCTCGATTACTCGCTGTAAATCGCCCAATGCAGTTGCGGTCATTTCGGGTCGTACGCATCGCCAAAGTTCTGGATGCACCGTTCTACTCGCTGCCCAGCGTTCATGGGCGTAATCGCAGAGCATTTGCGAAAGAGCGGGATTAATGCGAGAATCCAGACCAATCACAGGATGTAAAGGGACGCCGATAAACAAACATTTCAGGACCATCTGATTCCACATTCCTTCATCAAGCTGTTCACTTGGAAAAGGATTATGGTGGGCAATTGCTCGGAAAATGCTTTGCATGTTCGTGCGGATTCCCTCGCCGGCTCGCTGTGTTAATCGCTGTGGATCAGGCAGAACAGGAAGCGCCTGATACAATGCAATGAGTTCGTGAACTTCTCCTGCTGCAAATAATTTATCCAGAACCGAAACCAACGGATCCGGATGATCAGCAGCATATTCCAGAACAATCAGCGTCCGGGCGGCATCCTGAAGAGACCAGCGATCCGGTTGCCAATCGGAGCGAGCAATATTTGCCTGGGCAAGTTCTTCGTTGTTTAATCCGAATTCTAATTTGGGAATCTTTCGCGAAACTAACCCAAACCCTAAATAAAGTGCCTGCAAGTTGCCTGCCCGAATAGACGCGCATCGTTCCTCAAGCCAATTTTCAGCACGGCTCTCCAATCTAACATTCAGCCATTGTCGAAGAAGATTACTAATTACTTCAATATTATTCGCAGGCATTTATTTTAATCCGTTTACAACAAGAACAACTATTTCAGACGCAGTAAGATACAGGATAGCCATAATTCCTGTAAAAACCAAAGATCGCTGAATAGTTTCTGCTCTGCTAAAATTCAAGCTCGATTTTTTGTTTTTCCTTGAGCGTTTTTGAGCGGATGTTAATCACATCGCGAACTCGGGAAGCACCGCCAGGGACTTTAACGACCAGCTTCGCCATGTGGTCTTTCATCGGAAGATAAACCGTGCCTCGCGAATATTGGGGACCGGGGACAACCTGACGGTAACCATCGGTGCCAACAACCAGGCCAACCAAATCCGAAGCGCGATACCTTTTCACTCGCTTGGGAAGTTTGACGACAATCACGATCACGTAATCCTGCCCCGGTTTCGGATCGTCCGGGATTGTCCAGGCACTGAAACTCCCTTTCTTGAAGATGCGAGAATTGGGGGGAGCCATGAAGCCGCCGCTGCCCAGTCCTTTTGCTCCATCTTTTTCGAATAACGATTCAATCGAATCCTCGACACCAGTCGTGATCGGGTTATCGGCCCAGTCAGCCATATCCATGTTAGTTGCCGAATCGAGAGTTTTTTCTAACGAAACATCACCCTCCGGCATATCCATTCGGACATCGACAATTTCATCAAACAGTGAAGTTTCTTCGTCGCTGGAAATCGAAGAGATGATCGATTCTTCAAAATCCATCTGGCTCAAAACCACGAATGACATAACCAGTAAGGCGATCGCATGGATTAAAAGTGAAATCCCATAGCCCGCTGCGACCGCAGTTCGCAACCAAAATCTCATCAGTAGCCAGATGGCGGTTGCAGTAATGCCATCCTTGAATAATGACCTGGCATCTGTTGTCTCGGGTGCTGGTTGAATTGGTGCTGTCGTGTGAGCCAAATTGTTGAGCGGCTTTTTTTTTCGACGCCGACTTTTTCTACGAACCGGTGGCGCAGGTGCCTGTGAAGCAACCGAATCTACAAAAGTTGTCGAATCCTGATTCGACATCAATCATCCGATATCTGAAAAATGGATTGAATCAAACGATAACTATAAGAAGTGCCAAGGGCAGTAACGCTTTTTTGTAGAGAGAATCTACAGAAGCGAAAAGAACCCGCACTATATGGTATTCGTCAGATCGCGCGTTGCAAACCGGCAGAATACGAAATTTCCCAATTCCAACGATTTCAATATTTTTACAGAATAATGATTGACGCTCAAATATCTTTTGCGAAAAGCAAGGATAATCGAAGTATTCAAGCCGTTTTCTTTTGGAGGTTATCGCCGGAACTATAACGTCCCACACGGTTTATGCGAGCATGGACATCGTTAAGCACCCAATGAAAGGCGAGCATGTGAACCGATTCAACCATTCCCATATCGTCTAACGGGACATGAAATTCATTTTGGGCGATTTGGCTCAGTTTCCCGCCGCTGTAGCCGGTAATGCCCCAAGTCGTTAAATCGTGCTTATTCGCCCAGGCAACCGCTTTGAGAACATTTTCGCTGTTTCCGCTACCACTGATCGAAATAAGCAGGTCGCCTGGCGAGGCGAAATTCTTCAATTGCTCGACAAAAATGCGATCAAACCCTTCATCATTTCCCCAGGCAAGAATGTAAGGCGTATTGTCTGTCAGGCTCATTACTTTCAGGCGTTTGATGTCGTCATTTTCGAAATCTTTGGGGTCGAGAGTGCTTTTTCCCAGATCTTCACAAAAATGGGAAGAGTTCGAACCACTCCCGCCGTTGCCGCAGATAAAAACCATCTTGCCTGCTTCATAAGCTGCGAAAATGTCGTCACTCAAGCCGGAAATCCGGGAGGCATCCAACTGGCTGATTAATTCCCCAAAACGAGACATATACTCAGCGACATTCAGCTCGGTACCCAGCATAATAACGACTCCTCAAGGTTTTCCGTTCAGATTAAACTAAAAGATAACAGCGCGACTCTTCTATCAGATTCTTTAATAGATGCCAAGATGGATTTTATGAAGAGTGTACAAAACGAGTAGCTTTTTTTGGGCCCATATTCCGAAATGCAGGCGTACTCGTTACAGTGTTTGCTGTTGCTTTCTTTCTGTATTGAATTTCACCTCAAACTCTGTTTGTTGATCCTATGATTGAAGTCGAAAATCTCTCCAAGTATTTTGAAGATTTGCGTCGAGGCAAAGTTTATGCCCTCAAAGATGTCTCTTTCGATGTGCAACCGGGGGAAATATACGGTTTGCTTGGTCCGAACGGAGCTGGCAAGACAACCTGTTTGCGAATTCTCAGTACGGTGCTGCGTCCTTCGCAAGGGCGAGCGATTGTTGCCGGGTTTGATGTCGCGACCCATCCGGCAGAAGTTCGGCAGAACATCGGTTTCATGTCGGGGAACACCGGCGTTTATGATCGCATGACTGCCTGGGAAATGGTCGAATATTTCGGCCGACTGTACGGCTTGCCGGAAGATTTGTTGCAACATCGCCTGCATGAAGTTTTTGAAACATTGCAGATGAATGAATTCCGCGATTTGCTTTGCTCGAAAATGTCAACGGGCATGCAGCAAAAAGTTTCCATCGCCCGCACAATTATTCACGATCCTCCTGTTCTTATTTTCGATGAACCAACTTCTGGATTAGATGTTCTGGTTGCACGAAAATTACTTGAGGTGATTGAGTCGCTGCGGTCTCAAGGGAAATCAATTATCTTTTCGACACATATTATGCGCGAAGTCGAAAAACTTTGTGACCGCGTCGCGATCATCCACAAGGGCCGCATCCTGGCGAAGGGAACGATTGAAGAACTGGAACAAAAACATAACCAGACCGACCTGGAAGAACTTTTCTTCGATTTAATTTCCAAGTACGAAACAGAAGCAGGAACTGTATAAGGCAAGCGGTCGCTGGTTTCTTTGCATCGCTCGAACAATTCTGCTTACAGACATTTCACCCAATACACCGCGCAAATCAGCCGCAATTCGCTAGTGCTGGTTGCCTGCAAAGCACACTAAAAGCGTAAGCTCTGCGGTAAGCATTGATTACCAGGGCGATTGGTCTTTGAGGTGCATCTTTCTTCGTAGAAAGGGCTAAAGTTTCCCAAATCCGCTTGACGAAGGTAACTTATATGTTACTATTGAGCAATACCCAAAGTCACGCAATATGAAGCAGAAGACGGAAAGGTTCCATACGCCACGTGGTTTTTGTCGCTTGGTGCCAAGGCCGCAGCGAAGATCACAACGGCGACCGCGCGGATGGAATGTGGCAATTTCGGCGACCACAAATCAGTAGGAGGTGGCGTCTGGGAACGCAGCATTGATTTCGAAAAGGGGTATCGTCTGTACTACGCAAAGGATGGTGATGAATTAATCCTTCTTTTCTGCGGTGGAACGAAGTCTCGACAGCAGTCTGATATCAACAAGGCAAAGCAATATTGGAAGGATTACAAGAAACGCAAGAAGCAGAAGAAGGCCGACGACGAAGCCCAAGCGAAGCCCAAACGAAAGAAGAGGAATAAAAAGTAATGGCACTCACCCGCGATTTCAAAGAAACGGTAAAAGATCGTGCTGATCGCGATCCAGAGTTTCGCAAAGAGCTTCTAACCGAAGCTCTGGAGGCCATTGTTTGTGGAGAAGTCGAAGTCGCAAAGATCCTGCTCCGCGACTACATCAATGCTACTGTGGGCTTTGAGAGTGTCGGTAAAGCGGTCGACAAGTCTCCCAAGAGTCTTATGAGAATGCTCAGTCAGAGCGGAAATCCAAACGTCAAGAACCTCTTTAGTGTCACTCGATATTTGCAGAAAAAAGCGAGGATACAGTTCAGGGTTGTGTCAGTGAAACCCAAAAGATCAAAGAAGCGAGAGCTTATCCAGTGAGTGGCAACGCGCTAACGCCCAACGGCTGATGAATAATCCGGGCTAAGCATCCAGGTCCAAATGCGTGCCAATCATCTGGTCGGGATCAACACTGCGGTGTGAAGAAGCAGTGGAGTCTTTGGGTTTTTCAGATGATTGCTGTTCGTTTTCGTTCTCGGGCTGATCCGGAAGATAGAAGCCATCTGCATCTCGGTCGGTCTCAAGAGATGTTTCGCCAACGTCTTCGACCGCGCTGGCTTCTTTTGCCTGGAGATTACTGCGGAAATCCTGGGACGCAGCCGCTGCTTTGGCGGAGTCCTGCCCTGGACGGGCCTGCTGGCCTCCCGCGACTGAGCTGGCAATGCTTATCGCAGGGAAATTGGTCACGCCGAAGCTGCTCACGATCAATCCTCCAATCCAACTGGTTTAGCCAACAAAATCAAACCGGGAACAATTAAAGTTCACATTCAATTCTACTGGGCGAATTCACTCGATCTGGTTAAAAAACCACGTTGGTGTCAGTTCTTGGAGGTTTGATCTGGTGGAGTTTGCCTGTGTCGGTTACGCCGAACAGGCGTAGAGAGTTTCTGCCTCTCCATCTATTATCTTCGGCTGATCATCGACACATCTTTTGTTAAAAGAGGAAGATCAGGGGAATTATTCTGATTATATGCCCCTAAGTCGGACAAGCCGGAACCAAAAAGGGTATTGAACCGCAAATGGACGCGAATCAAGACGAATCTTTCTTTTGATAGACCTCATCTCAATATGTAGGATGGCGTGCTTGCACCTGTTGTTTATACATAAGTATTTTCTAGACAAAGCTGAGTCATCAGTCCCGGAGGGACACAGGCAAATAGCCCCGGATTTTAATCCGGGGTCGTCACCCCAGTTAATCTGTAGTCCCGAAGGGACGATGGTCATAATTATTTCAAGCCTCCATTGCCTT
>JAJRTM010000414.1 GCA_024278285.1 Planctomycetota bacterium | reverse complement strand
TCGAAGAAGGTTTTTTTTTAGGATTCTTTGTCGCCGCAGAACCTTCTTGAGGACGTGCTATTTTTTTTGATGACTGCTGCTTCAGTTTTGACGAAGCTTTCTTCTTTCCCGATTTTGCTCCGGATGCAGGCGGTTTCACTTGAGAAGCGGGCTTCTTTTTGCCACTTTTTGAAGAAGCGGGAAGACTCGAATCGGGTGGCGGCTCATTGCCGATCATGGTGAGGAAATCGCCGAATTCTGTTTCGGAAGCGGGAGTATTTGTTAATGGCTCGCTTTTATTATCACCCCCAGGTTTTTTCGCTGCCGTGCTCTCTGTATCCCAATCTTCAGAATGCCCTTCGAGCCAACGATCATCCGCGTTGTCAGAAATCCATGCTTTCAATACTTGAGCCACTTCTTCAGCGCTCTGGTATCGATCATCTGCTTTTTTGGCCATCATTTTATTGACGATTTCCAGCAGGGAATCTGGGATATCGCTACGGTACTTGGTGAGTGGCGGCGGTTGCTGTGTCTGATGAGCCATTAATCGCTGGGCCAAACTTCCTTGCTCGAAAGGAACATGACGTGTCAGTAAAAAGTACATTGTACAACCGAGGCTGTAAATATCCGAACGGGCATCGACTTCGTGAGAGTTAATGGCCTGCTCGGGAGAAAGGAAATCTGCGGTGCCAAGCACTTTTTCATCGTGCTGAATCGTGAGAGAATTTTCGTCGTCTTCGTTGAAGAAGCGAGCTAAGCCCATATCCAGAATTTTGACGGTTCCCTTTTTATCAAGCAACAAATTCCCCGGCTTGATGTCTCGATGAACCAACCCCGATTCGTGAGCATGCTTAAGCCCGATCGCGGTTTGACGGATATATTCAGCTGTATCTAAAGGATACAACGGTCCGTTCTGAATAATGGTTTCGTGAAGGTCCATCCCTTCGACATATTCCATCACCAGAAAATGGACTTCTGCTTTTCCATCGGTAAAGTGATCGACATCGTAAGCGCGGACAATGTGCGGATTATCCAACGTCGCAGCGGCCTGGGCTTCAAGATGAAAACGGCCCAGATAAGAAGAGTCATCAACACGACTGGCAGGCAGCACTTTAATGGCGCACTGTCGTTTCATCACAGAATGTTCTGCCAGATAGACCGAACTCATTCCGCCTCGCCCGAGTAGCCTGAGCAATTTGTATTTGCCCAGGAAGAATCCCTTGTGTTTGCCAGCGACTAATTTTTCAGCTTGCCAGGTGGTGAGATCTTCCGAGGCGATCAGTGCTCTTGCAAGAGCTAGTTTTTCCAGCGGTTGCTGATGTTCGGCTTCGATTTCTGCAACACGATCCTGCAGGCGGGTCTCGGAAATGAGTCCGCTCTTTTTCACCACTTCAATAAAGGTATCGGTCGTTGCAGATCGCATCAAATAACCAGAACTCATCAATCAGGCTGTATCGCCAGGGTGATGTTGTATGAAAGGAAAAGTATTAATTAACAGGCAATACAAAATTTCCAGTGCGGCATCGCCACAGCCAAAAAAACGATTACCACCAAGGCACGAAGACACAAAGAAGAAAGTTTTTATTGGAACGGTTCGTTTAACGGCAAGCCGAAGGCGACTGCGTAAACCGGTTTGCATGACTTGAAAAGTATTGAACCGTGAATAATCGAGGATCAATCTTCAGTCATGGTCTCTGTTTTGTTTCCTATCTTTCCTGGTGCCTTCGTGCCTTGGTGGTGAAAATAATAAAAATACATCTATGAGGACTCGAGACTTAACCTGTTATACCTCATTGCTGTTCAGTTCTCATTTCGAAACAATTGCGCACCGTTCGTAAACTTTTAACGTTAGTAGCACGGAAACCTGATATCAATTGAACTTTCGTATTGCTTATAATAAGCATAATTCGAAACAGACAGGTGATGCAAATCATTTGAGCACTATTTTACCACGAAACGAAGATTCCATCTTCCCCCAAAGAACCTACAATGCCTTTATTCTCGCCCAAATGCAATAATCTGAATAACCCAATATCACATGTTCTGGGAATTTTTGTCAAACAACCTGTTGCCGGAAAAGTAAAAACACGACTGGGGACAGAAATTGGCAACGAAGAATCTGCCCATCTTTACGAGTTGTTCGTTACAGATCTACTGGCGAAATTCCAATCTCTGCCAGAAAAACTGATTCTGGGGTACAGCCCGAACAGCTTAGCCGCAAAAAACTGGGGAGCCTCTCTTTTTGTGATTGAAACCCCTGCTGACGAGGCGAATTGTACTACCATCAAAGAGCTTTGGCCCCAGCCGGAAGGGGAATTGGGGGAGAGAATCGCCGCCTATTTTGAGCATGCGTTCAAAACACCGGGCATTGAATCGGTCGTATTAATTGGTTCAGACAGCCCCACCATCCCGCAGGAATATGTCCAGCAGGCGTTTGAATGGCTGTATCAGAAAGACTGCGTGATTGGCCCCAGTGCAGATGGCGGTTACTACCTAATTGGCTTGCGAGCCCCCTGCAACGATCTGTTCCAGACAATTCAGTGGAGTGGAGCAAAGGTATTAGAACAAACGGTAGAGAAAATAAAAAAGGCGGGTTTGTCGCTCAAACTGCTCCCGGTTTGGTATGATATCGATTCCAAAGACGATCTCGAAATGTTAAAAGGGCACTTATCAGCCATGAAAATATCGGGGGAACAAGAGATCCCTGAGCAAACAGATCGCTGGGTTTCAAATTGGAATGTGGAATAAAACAGAGAGATTGCACACCGCATTGCGATGCACACTGCGTGTTCGATGTGCGTTACCCCGTCAGTTTTTGAGAAGATAATATTATGGATAAACTGGAAGTTAGTCCTGCCAATCGTATTCTGATTGCAGATGACAATCAGCAGAATCGGGAACTGGTTGAAGCTTATCTCAGCGATGAAGATTACATCGTTGAAATGGCTGAAGATGGTTGCATCACGTTGGAAAAAGTGGAGCAATTTCAGCCCGACTTAGTCTTGCTCGACATCATGATGCCTAAAATGAGCGGCTTTGAAGTTTGTCAGCAACTCAAAACTAATCCTGCGACTCAGGATATTCCCGTATTGATGGTTACTGCGCTGCGGGAAAATACTGATATTGAAAAAGCAGTTGACGCCGGTGCGGACGACTTTCTTTCGAAACCGGTCAATCGTCTCGAACTGAAAACCCGCGTTCGCTCTCTGTTGAAAGTTCGTCACCTGACCAACGAGCGAGATCGGCTGCTGGAATACCTCAAGCAGATCGAATCTGAACGGTAACCCCATGCGAGCAGTGATACAACGGGTCAGTTCTGCATCGGTCACCGTCGATTCTCAAATTGTGGGAAGTATCGATACTGGTTTACTGATTTTACTTGGGGTCGGACAGGACGATTCGCGAAACGATGCAATCTGGCTGGCTGCCAAGATCGCGGGGCTTCGTATATTTCCCGATGAAGCCGGAAAGATGAACCTGTCGCTGACACAAATTCAAGGGAAAGCGTTAGTCGTCAGTCAATTCACTCTTTATGGCGATTGCAAAAAAGGGAAACGTCCCAGCTTTGTCCAAGCGGCTGCACCGGAAATCGCCAAGACCCTTTATCAAGATTTTATCGCTGAGTTAATCGGCCATGGCCTTAAAGTAGAAACCGGAACTTTTCAAGCAAAAATGGATGTCGCCCTGGTTAATGACGGCCCCGTGACACTGATACTCGACTCGCCATGATTGGTCGCGATCCATTCAAAAAGAGCACAGACATTCGGCGTCTGTTTCGTTTGAGTATACTCCATTTAAACCCGATCACTGAATTCCTCGGGTTGCTACGCAACTCAGACAACCCTGAACGGGATTGTCTGAGCTACCCGGTCCATTTCAGGGATGGCCCAAACGCATCGCGTCTGAGCCATCCCTGTTGTGAAATGAGACAGTAATTGTTCGAGTGATTCTTCGTTGAACCTGGCGCAGATCAGTTTTACCGAGGAAAATTGTTTCCGTTTTCTACCACTTATCCTCTGTGGCTATCCCTTGTGCAATTGAATAAAAGAAACCAAACTCTCAAAATCAGTAATTCAACAGAACTATTTCAACAAGCAATCCTATTAAAAAAACAACAGAGAATATAATGACAGACACAACCGATAACCCATTGCTTCAACAATCAGGGTTACCCCAATTCGATCAGATCGAGCCGAAGCATATCATCCCGGCTGTGAAGCAGTTGCTTGAAACATCAGCCAGTATGCTTGAAGAACTTGAAGCGAACGTCACGGCAAATTGGGACGCCATATTTGGCCCACTCGATGAAATGGATCGGCTTTTCGAACAGACCTGGAAGCCGATCGGGCATTTACTGGGCGTGAACAATTCGCCTGAATTGCGGGAAGCGTACGAAACGGTACTTCCTGATGTGGTGCAATTCGGCTTGCGTATTCGTCAAAGCGAACCGATCAACAGTGCTG
>JAJRTM010000413.1 GCA_024278285.1 Planctomycetota bacterium | reverse complement strand
TGTTGAGCAACTTGTTTTCCTGGTCCTGGCTTCTCTGCAACACTCTGATTCATTTCTGTATTGGACTTCGACATTGGGAACCCTGTTTCGATAATATTTACACAGCAAAACAAAACCCACTTATACACAGCATTTCATCGAGAAGAGCCTAACCCGGCGTAGCCGCAACCAAATATTGATTGTAGGTAACTATTCAGCTTTGGCGTAGGGTCCGCTATTGCGGACCACGATAGAAGGTGGAGTCCCCACTTCGTGCGGTGGTCCGCAATAGCGGACCCTACCAACAATCTAAATTCCTCTAGAAACTAAACGTCGCTGAATAATTACGATTGTAGCTACACTCGCCAGAGTGTGGACGAATTACCAACCCGATTTCCACCGTCTGGCGACGGTAGCTACAACATAAAATCCTGCCACTTTTTCGTAGCATTTCGTTGATAAGATACTAAGGCGTTTTCAATCCTTCAATTTTCAGTTCTCTGGCAGATTTATCTTTCAAGTTGACCACGACAATGCGGTGGTTGTTGGTATCGGCGATGTAAAGCTGATCGTCGGCAATGCTTAAACCGGCTGGTTCTGAAAACTGCACGGTTCCTTTCAGATTCTTCCCCGCTTTTCCGGTGCCGAGAAAAGTTGATACTTCCCCGGTCTTCAGATCAATCATTCGGATTTTGTGATTGTAACTGTCTGCCACATAAAGTTGTCCATTGTGCTGGACGATGCCTAACGGATGTTGAAAACGAGCGGTTTCTCCTTTGCCATCGATATCAGCAAATTCGAATAACGCGCGACCGTTGGGCAGGTTACGTGGCCCTGCGATTGTTGTTACTTTGGCTGGAGGACCGAAATCAATTTGACGAACTGCAGACCCTTCGCTATCGACAAAATAGAGGGATTGAGAATCGGTGGTCATGCCCGAAGGTTGTGCCAAAGCAGAACTGGCAAGCGAACCATCCACAATATCTTCTCTGCCCGAACCTGCAAAAACTTCGATTGTTGGAGAACCGATTTTATGTTTCCACAACTGATGCGGCCCTGCCATCGCGATGTATAATGTCCCTTGGAAATTTGAAATGGCCCACGGGCTGTTCAATGCTGTTTTGAGTAGCTCGCCCCCTTTTCCACGGGTTCTCGCCTGCTTGCCTGTGCCTGCAAGAGTTTTTACCGTTTTGTTTTTCAGATCGATCAACCTCAGCAAATGATTTTCCGTATCAGCGACATACAGCGTTTCGCCAACCAGTTCCATTCCCTGTGGGTGATCGAACGAGGCGGTTTTATAATCGCCATCGACTGCACCAATTTTTCCGTTACCAATTGTATCAATCAACTTGCCTTGTAAAGTCGTGATCACAATTCGATTGTGGTTACTATCAGAAATGAACAGCCGATTCGATTTGGCATCGGCTAATACTTTGCCGGGAAATCGCAGCGGAGTCGGAGCCAGCTTGAACGCTTCGAGATCAAACGGAATCGGTTCTTCGTTGAGCGTCCCTTTTTTGCGGTGGTAGTCGATTAGTTTCGCAACTATCAGGTCAAGCCTTTCGCGGTTTCCTTCTCCGGAAAGATAGCCGATATATTTTCCTTCGGGATCGACAACAACCAATGTTGGCCAACTTCGTACGCCATATTTTCGCCAGACTGTCATCTCGGAATCGTTAATGACGGGATGTTTAATTTCGTAACGCACGATCGCTGAGCGAATCGCTTCGGTATCTTTTTCATTCTCAAACTTGGCAGAATGAACACCGATCACGACAAGTTGATTGGCATATTTCTTTTCGAGAAAATCGAGATCGGGCAGAACGTGCATGCAGTTAATACAGCAGTAGGTCCAGAAATCGATCAGTACCACTTTGCCCCGTAAATCTTTCCAGTTCAATGGCTTTTTCGTGTTGAGCCAGCCGTGGCCTCCATCGAGACTTGGAGCATCGAACCGTTGTGGAAAAGGGCTTGCTGATTCCGAGGGACTTTTTTCAACACTCTTTTTTTGCGAGGCCGTTTTTTCGGAAGCCGTTTTTTTCGGAGCGGCCTGCTGTTTCGGTTTACTTTTTCCCGGTTCTTCCGCGGAAGATTCAAACCCCGTCAGCGTAATTGCCAGGGTAAAAATGACGACCAGTCGTACTGTTATTAGTGCTGTTCTTAATCGTGGGGAATTCATTTTAGCAATCCTTTCATCGAGGCAGGTTCCTTCAGAGGGGAGCTTCGCGCAGGTTATCGGCAAGGAAAATTCCGAACTTGTTTCAACCTTCATTCTACTGCTGTTTCGATAGAATAAACAATCGTTCCAGCTCCTGATTCAGGATTTTTCCTTGGGCTTGCAAGGTAATCACATTCCCTTTGCGATCAATAAGGATACATTGCGGAAGACTGGAGATCCCGTAATGAGTTGCATTCGGGTTTTTCATCCCCATGGTGTCGATTTGCGAATTGAAAATCTGAGGCCAGGGAAGTTGTGCATCCTCGATAATTTTCCTGGCACGTTCTGCAGAATCGTCCAGGTTGACCCCAATTACTTCAAAACCATCTTCGTGATACGTATGATAAAGTTTGAGAAGGTGAGGCATTTCCTGTAAGCAATAAGTACACCAGCTTGCCCAAAACTGTACGAGCACCACTTTCCCTTTGAGGTCTTTGATGTCGATTGTTTTGCCAGCGAGCGTTTTGCCGCTCAGCTTCATCGGATGCCCCGGCAAGCCGTAACGACGGGCTGTTCCTTTGAATTGATTCGCGATTTGTTTCCATTCTTTTTTTGATGATTGTTCCAGTAGCTGGGCAGTCTTTCGCAAAATGACTTGAGCAGAATCTGTTTTGCCTGCCCGTTCAAAAATCTGTGCGGTCACCTGAGCAATTTGTATTTCTCGCTTCGTCATCGGTGAACTCGAAAAAAGTTCCATCAGTTCCTGGATGAAAGTATCCCGCTGCTGTTGATTCATCTTGGGGATTTCCCGCAACCGATTGGAAAGCACAATCAACTTTCCCTCCCTGGCAAGCAGCGGTCTTTTGTCGTGCTGTAATTGTTTTGCCATCGCGACGGCTCGAACCGAAGCAGTGGTATCTCCCGTTCGAGCGAGCAGACCCAACGCCTGCATTTTATGCTGCACCGCTTTGAGTGCAGTTTTTTCATCAACCTTGGAATTAGAAAGGATGAAATCAGCTGCTTCAACAATATGCTTCAGCACCGCTTTCATCAGCCGTTTTTCTTCTTCGTCCGTTTCTGCATCAATCTCAGCCTTCCAATCGAGATCGATAATTTCCAGTAACTGAGACGGTTTCATTTCCTGTTTGATCGCAGGTAAGTTCAATTCTTTCTGTAATGAAGTTACTTGAGAATCCTCACTTAAAACGAGATTCGCCGGCAATATCGAAAGGGCAAACAGGCAACAAATTAAACGGAAGAAACAAGGACGTAATGCGATCATTACTGATATACTTTCTGTCTATCGAAATCTCGATTAAAGCAAAACAAAGACTTGACAAACCAAACTCTTTCAGGGAAGGCTAACCAGTTAATCTACACCAACAGGAACTGACAATGTTCAGCTAGTTCTTTTTTTGTTGCAAAAACCATTTGTAAAGTTCCGGGTTGTTGTAGGTTTCTGTCCATGAATCGTGCTTGGCTTCCGGGTAGATGGTGATTTTTGGTGTGGGGTTATCGCCGGCTTTGAACTTCGGATTCGCTTTCACTTTGTTGAGAGCATCAATCATGACCAGAGATCTTTCTGGAGGAACGCCGGTATCTTTGGCACCGTGAAAAGCCCAGACGGGGACGGGACCAATTCGTTTTGCCCAGTATGGTTCGCCACCGCCGCAGATGGGAGCAATCGCGGCGATCCGCTGCGGTGCGTAAGCTGCCAGCCTCCAGGAACCAAAACCACCCATGCTTAACCCGGTCACATAAAGACGATCTTTATCCACTTTATATTTGCAGCTAATTTCATCCAGCAGCGCAACAAGCTCAATCGGTTCCCACCAGTAACCTTCCGGGCATTGTGGCGAAACGACAATGAATGGAAATTCTTTGCCCTGTTCGATTAATTTTGGTGGTCCATGAAATTTCACTTTTTCGAGATCATCGCCCCGCTCCCCCGAACCGTGCAGGAATAACAGAACGGGCCAACTTTCCTGTTTCTCGTAATCTTCAGGCAGGTAAAGCAGGTAATTCAATTTGACGAAAACCTGGGCATCCAGCGTTTTGTTTTGCTGCTGCGGTTTTTTGTCTTCTGCATGAACAGTTGCGGAGAATGACAAAGCAAAACAGAGAAGCAGAATGCAGTAGAGAAGCTGTTTCATTGAAGATGACCTCGCTTGTAGGGTGCGTCGTGACGCACCGAATTGTGGACTAAATTTAGCATTGGGTATTTTGTGCGTTTCAACGCACCCTACGAAGCTACCTATTTACCGGGAGAAAATCGAGGCATCGTGGCAATTTATGATGATTGTTCAAAATAGTAACAATTTCCGGTTGCTGGTTTTATTGAGGCTGTTTTCTTAGGGCTGTGATTGTTGACTCTGGAGAGAAAGCATTTTACCATCAACGCTTGTTGAAATAAGCTAATGAAATCGCCTTGGCCAGAAAAGCGATTCTTCTTGTATCACTGACTATTCTTTGGAGTACAACATGTCTGATTCACAGCCCGGCAACATCGAAAACGTGTTACAGGAAGATCGTCGCTTTCCGCCTCCTGCAGAATTCAAGCCGCGTGTCAGCTTCAAAACGAATGCAGAATACGAAGCGGCCTGGAATCATGCCAAGGATGATCCGGCTGGTTTCTGGGGCGATTTGGCGAAAGAAAATCTGGA
>JAJRTM010000412.1 GCA_024278285.1 Planctomycetota bacterium | reverse complement strand
GTGAATTGGCAGCAGGTTGATTATCATTTCCCGGTGCAGCCGGCTGTGCCAGGACGCTCCCAGCGCTCATCCAGACAACGGCAAGCAATAGATATGTACGAACGATCCAAGCCATAAAGAAATACCTTTTAAGAAATCGAGTGAGTCCCGGCACCGTTCAGAATACCTTCTCGCGCCTCTGCTGAAAACAGGAAAGTTATGATATCTGCCTCTTCAATTGCAAAACTTAACCAGTTATTAGACTGAACAGTATAACATGTCAATGAAGAGGAAGCCAAGTATTGAGCTTTAATTCTTAACACAAACCCAAAAATCAAACGGCGTTCAAGCCTGTTTTCGCGAAACGGCAATTCGTCTGCGGTCCAGGTCCACTTCTAAAACTTTGACACGAACGACATCGCCAAGCGAAACGACATCGCTGGGGGACTGAATATATTCGTTGGCAAGTTGCGAGATGTGAATCAATCCATCCTGATGCACTCCCAAATCGACAAATGCCCCGAAATTGGTGACATTGGTGACGACTGCTTCCAGAATCATTCCAATTTTCAAGTCTTCGATTTCGTTGACGCCTTCTGCAAACTTTGCGACTTTGAATTCACTACGCGGATCACGTCCCGGCTTGGCTAACTCTTCCAGAATATCCTGAACGGTTGGCAGTCCACATTTGTCATCAACAAAATCGGCAGCGTTCAAACTCGCAGCTAACGTGGAACTTCCAACCAGTTGGCTGGTCGCAACGCCCAGTTTTGTTGCCATCTTTTCGACAATATAATAACTTTCCGGATGGACAGCCGAGTTATCCAGCGGATGTTTTCCGTCGCGAATTCTCAGAAAACCGGCTGCCTGCTCAAACACTTTGCGGCCCAATTTGGGAACATCCAATAATTTTTTTCGCGATTCAAACCGCCCCTGTGAATCGCGATGTTCAACAATTCGTTCTGCCAGTTTCGGACCAATCCCTGCGACATGCGACAACAGCGAACTACTCGCCATATTGAGATCAACCCCCACCAAATTCACACACGATTGCACTTCGCGTTCCAGACCATGCTTGAGTTGCGTCTGATTCACATCGTGCTGATACTGCCCAACGCCAATCGATTTCGGATCGATCTTCACTAACTCTGCTAATGGGTCTTGCAAGCGATGCGCGATGCAGATTGCTCCGCGAACCGTGACATCCAAATCAGGATATTCGCGCGTCGCCAATTCGCTGGCTGAATAAATCGAAGCCCCCGATTCGCTGACCATCACTTTGCCAATACTCTGGCTTGCATCGAATTGAGCATTCAGTTCTTTGAGCAAATCGCTGACGAACGCATCTGTCTCGCGAGAAGCGGTGCCGTTACCGATGGCAATTAGTTTGACGTGATGACGCGAAATCAATTCTCGCAATTTCTTTGCAGCCCCTTCGGTATCGTTACGGGGCGGCGTCGGAAAAATCGTACAACTTTCCAGAAACTTCCCCGTGCCATCCACCACTGCGACTTTGCAGCCGGTCCGAAAGCCCGGATCAATCCCCATCGTCACCTTCGGACCAGCAGGAGCTGCCAGCAAAAGTTCACGCAGGTTCTTAACAAACACCTGAATCGCTTCCTCATCAGCCTGCTCTTTTAGCGTCTGCATCGTGACTGATTCGGCTGCGGGGAGCAACAAACGCTGGTAACAATCTTCTACCGTGTTAAGCAAATCCCGGCTAAATTCAAACTCATAATTTGTGATCAATTTTGATTTCAGTTTACGAAGCACAAATTCGTTATCGAGTTCGATTTTTACTCGCAGCATTCCATCTGCTTCGCCTCGTTTCATTGCCAGCAGTCGATGCGAAGGGACGCGAGCGGCTCGTTCCTGGTGATCGAAATACATCTCAAACTTGGTCGCTTCTTCTTTCTTGCCGCGTTTAATCAGCGAATGAATTTTCCCGAATGAACTTGCCTGCTCGCACATCCAACGGCGCGTCTCAACATTTTCCGCCCATTGCTCTGCAACAATATCGCATGCCCCCTGGATGACAGCATCAAAATCCGGCAGTTGTTTTTCAGGATCAACAAACGATTTCAAAACTTCAAAGCGAGACTGTTTGAGTACTTGTTGCTTCAGTAGCAAATCAGCCAGCGGTTGCAATCCGCGTTCCCGAGCCATCGCCGCCCGCGTGCGTCTTTTCGGCTTGAAAGGCAAATACAAATCTTCCAGCAATTGTTTATCTTGACACTGCTCAATTTGCTTTTGAAGCTGCGGCGTAAGAAGCTTTTGCTGATCAATCGTTTTCAGGATGGTCGTTTTACGCTTGGCTAATTCATGTGCTTTGCCAAGTGCATCTTCGATCAATCGCAAAGCCGTTTCGTCTAACCCGCCGGTTGCTTCTTTGCGATATCTCGCAATAAAAGGAAGCGTATTCCCTTGTTCAAGAAGATCGATTGCCTTACTGACCTGATGCTGTGAGACATCCGCAGCCTCGGCTATTGATCGAACAACCTGCTGTTTATCAAAACAATTGAATGTCTGAGTTGCCATCTTTACATCGCCTTACTTATGTAGGAGGGCGTGCTTGCCCCCATCTTCGCGTGCCGGGTTGCATTCCATAACAGAAAAAATTGGATCTGTTATCATTCGGCATTCGTTCCACCGGCATTGGATTGATGAAGTGGAGACCGTATTTGATGGGTGCAAGCACACCATCCTACAGATACTGCATCGTTACAAATAATTCGTTTAACGGCAAGCCGAAGGCGACTGCGTGGGTGGGCTGGACAATAAAGTCACACTTATTTAACGACAGGTAGATCATGATATTGATACTCTTGCGTAAAGCAGACCTGTCTACACAGTCGCCTTCGGCTTGCTGTTAAACGATTATCTTCTTGAACTTGCGGGGATACCGGGTAGCTCAGACAATCCCGTTCAGGGTTATCTAAGTTGCATAGCAACCCGAGGAGTTATTTTCAGGCATCGCTTATTCTGATCATCAAACCGATCACTATAATCCTTCGGTGTCTGACGGCACTCGGTTGGGTTGTCATCTATTTGGTCTCTTAAACATATTGGTTGATCAAATTTTCAAGGTACTCCTGACGACCACTCACATTCGGTGCAGAGTCTCCTTTTTCCAGCATGTATTGTTCGAGAGAATCGAAAGTTGCGGCCCCCTCTTCAATTTTCTTGCCGATCCCTTCATCGTAACTGGCGTAACGGTTGCTGACGAACTCTTCCAGCACGCCATCTTTGCGAATACTTGCTGCGATTTTTGCACCGCGGGCAAACGCATCCATCCCGCCAATGTGTGAGTAGAACAAATCGATCGGCTCAAAGCTTTCTCGACGAACTTTTGCATCGAAGTTCAAACCGCCAGGGCTAATCCCGCCTTGTTTCAGTATCACCAGCATGCACTGTGTTGTTAAATAAATGTCTGTTGGGAATTGATCGGTGTCCCAGCCGAGAAGTAAGTCGCCATAGTTGGCATCCATACTTCCCAGTGAGTTTTGGATGCGTGCGTATTCCATTTCGTGCATCATCGTGTGACCAGCCAATGTCGCATGATTGGTTTCGATGTTCATTTTAACAACATCTTCCAATCCGTACTGACGCAAAAAGTTCATACAGGCGGCGACATCGAAATCGTATTGATGCTTGGTTGGCTCCTTCGGTTTCGGCTCAAACAGAAACTGCCCTTCAAAACCGATGCTCTTCGCATAATCTTTCGCCATGTGCATGAACTTCGCCAGGTGATCGAGTTCCCGTTTCATGTCGGTGTTGTAAAGATTTTGATAACCTTCGCGGCCTCCCCAGAAAACGTAATTGGCCCCCCCTAGTTTGTGGGTCACTTCAATCGCTTTCTTGACCGCAGCGGCTGAGTGGGCAAAAACATCTGCATTGCAACTGGTCGCTGCACCGTGCATGTAACGAGCATGAGAAAAGAGATTCGCAGTCCCCCAAAGCAGTTGGATGCCGCTCGCCTGTTGAGCTTCAAGCAGTTTATCGGCGATGGTGTCGAAAACTTCGTTCGACTCCTTCAGTGTTGCCCGCTCCGGCGAGACATCTCGATCATGAAAACAGTAATAATCGACACCCAGTTTTTGCATGAATTCAAACGCAACATCAACCCGCTTTAATGCGTTCTCAACCGAATCGCTGCCATCATCCCAGGGGCGGTCCGCACAACCTGGACCAAACGGGTCGGCTCCCATCCCCCGAAAAGTATGCCAGTAACAAACACTGAAACGCAATAATTCACGCAGCGTCTGTCCTTCAACCACTTCTTCCGGGTTGTAATGCTTGAATGCCAAAGGGTTTTTGCTCTCTGGACCTTCATATTTAATGGCTGAGACTTCTGGAAAGTAGCTCATGGAAAAGTTCCTGTTACGAATTTCTTATTTTATGAGTTGATCAACCAACGATTACTGATATCTTGTGAGCAGCTTTGCTTGATAAACAGAGTGGCGATTTTTTCGAAGAATATCAACCCAATCAAAACTGGAGGTAAAAGATGACTGGCTATACAGTACATACCGGAACGAGCAAGAAATTTGTCAATGGCTGGGATTCGGTTTTTGGTTCCCCGAAAGAGAAAAAGAAAGCGGGCGGCTCAAAGAAAAAGAAGCAGGCCGATTCAAAAACCGAAGCAAAGAAACGTTCGTCGAACAAGAGTAAATCGAAAAGTAAAAACAAGTAGTATCTTCTGCCGGACAGCAAACAAAGCCCCAAAGAATTCGCGTTTATTCGTGGTTCAAATTCCTGTTTGTTCCGGCTTATTCGTGTCAGGATTCGAGCGATTCTTGGAATTTTCGAGTAATCGTTTCCATTCGGTCCCGGTTGACTCCCAGGTCCGAGTATCCGATACGTGAAGCTGAGCGGAAATCGATTTGCTTCTTCTCGGGATCGATCAGAAATTCGACATCGTCAACGTACCGCATCAACAAGCTGCGAACTTCAAAATGCAGATAATTTTCTGATTGGGTCACAAGGCGAGTTCGAGGCATTGATTCCAGAATCGCTTTGATTTTCTCCCGCGTCTGATCAGTTGATCCTGTAAATTCCAGAGGCTCCATTTGCTTTTCAGGCTGATCTGTTTGAGTGCTGACACAATTCGGCGATTGTGGGCAAGCAGCCAGTTTTCCATCTGTTACGCCAATCGCAGCAGGTTGACTTCTGAAATTAAGGACGAGAATTACTCCAATAAGAATCACAAATGCAATCCCGATACCGACAAACATTTTGTGAAACCTGTTCATTTCAATCTGTTCTCACGCGGCATTCAGGGGGACTTTATTTACCTGTTTAATGGTTGCCCGCTTTGCAGGTACGCGAACAGGTCTGCAATTTGTTTGTCGCTGAGGTCTTTCAGAATTCCTTCAGGCATTAATGATTTTCGTTGAGGCACGAGTTCGTCGATATCTTCTTTGGCAATACGAACGTCTTCCCCTTCCGAACCACGAATGACGAGAAAGTTGTCATCCTGGAAAGTGATGAAGCCGGTTAGCACGCGACCATCTGCTGTGACGACGACATTCAATTCGAAACCTTCCCGAATTTCCAGACCCGGATTCACAATTTGCAGCAGCAGTTGCCGACGGTCGCTACGTTGATACGATGTCAGACCGGGGCCAACATATTCCCCTTCGTTGAACAGTTCATGACATTTTGCACAACGCTGATTGTACAGTTTTTTTCCGGGATAAGGATCGCCATCTTTTTCGTTGAGGACTTTTGTCAGTCGCTCGACCGTCTTAATCATTTCTTCGGTCGCGGCTCCATCAAGAGAACCCCACAGTTGTTTGATCTGCTGATGCAAATCGTCATCTTTCAAAAATGTCATCTTCAAAATGGCATCTTGAGGAACCGCTTCCGGATCGAGTGATCCCGTTCGGCAAACTTTAACCAATTCTTTGGCCCACTCTTTTCGAGAAGCATACGTCAAACAGACTGCAGACTGTTCACGATCAGAAAGTTTATCCCAGTTGGTGGGCAAATTGGCTGCGGTTAAAGAAATCTGGTCGCCCAATCTCCCCTGCATCGCCAGCCAGGCGGCGACACGAACTTTTGAATCCTTCGTCTTTTGAGCCGCCTGCAAAACTGCTTTCGCCAGGGCAGGATCAGATAATTCAGCAGCCACCCGAATAATGGGCAACAGTTTTTTGGAAGAACCAGATGATGCAGTCAGAATCTGCACCGCTTTCTTTACCGCATCCGGCTTGCCCAAGCGAAGTTGCAAAGGCAAGGGAAGTTCACCAAGACCATCAACAGCGGCCAGTAATTCGTCAGGCAGTTTCGCAAGTGATTGACTTTCCGTTCCCAACTCAAACCCTTTAATGAACGTGGCTGCAAACTGCTTGCTTTTGGAATGTTTAAGAAGTTGCGTGCCGATTTTCCAATGGACAGGATTGGAAGAGGCAACGAGTCTTCTGATCAGCCGTTCTGCAATAACGGTCGAAAAGAGCGGCGTCTTTTTGACGGGTAACGCCTCAAACCATTTCACCAGTAAAGCCGGTTCGTGTGAAGCAACTGATTCAATATTCCACCAGTACAGAAGGGGCAAATGAGGATCTTCCCCATCTGATTTACGTTGCAACAAAACAGTAGTGATGGCAAGGTTCTGAGCCGGCTTGATCCGTTTGGCAGAACTGGCGATCTGACTGCGAACAAACAGATTCGATTCATGTTTCGCTAAATCCGCAAGTTGCTTTGAAAGTTCTTCGGAAAGTTCGTGGTCATCACAGGCCAGGCGAATACTCCAACCGCGAACGAATGGATTGCTGTGCTGCCAGAATGTTGAAAGTTGCTGATCGGTCCATTCTTGAATCTGGTATCGAACCAGAAGCAGTTGTAATGCTGCGGGATGATTCGGGTTTTTCAATTCCTGCTCGACATTTTTCAGTGCTTTGATCCCTTCCCGATCAACCAGCGTTCGCATCGCGAGTTGCTGCACCGTGCGGTTGGTGGAAGAAAGCGACGCGATCAAGTCCTGCTGACTCATCTTCTGTAAGTTAGGTAGCGGAATTGGTTTTGAGTTTTTCGGGACAAGCCGATAAACGCGGCCGCGAGTTGCATCAACCTGTTCTTCCATTGTGTAAAGGTGAGCCACGCGACCGTCGTACCAGTCTGCGATATAAATTGCTCCATCGGGGCCAAGTTTGATATCAACCGGACGGAACCAGGAATCGGTACTGCTCACCGGGAACCCGACGTCTTTTGTTTTGAATGTCGAGCCGCGTTTTTCAAAATCAGCATACACAATCCGTCCTTGCAACGGTTCCACGCCGAACAGTTTGTTACGATATTTTCCAGGGAGAAAATCATCTTCGTAAATCATCACGCTGTGCGTAAAACGCTCTGCACTGTGATGCTGCATGGAATTGAAAAAACCGTAAGCGAACGGGTTGGAAAGAGGACCATGTTTCGAGAAACCTTTTCGATAAAATCCGCCTTGCACATAATGGAAGCCGCGCGTGTTGCCGCCGTTGTGTCCGGAATAAATGCGTCCCTGACGATCAAACTCAACACAAAAAGCGTTGCCCCCTCCTTCTGCGAAAATCTCATAAATTTTCTTCTTTGGATGATATCGCCAGATATTCTGTCCAAGCGATTTGAACGGTTTTTTATCGATACCGGGGCGAATCACATTCCCATTAACCGTACTCCCTTGAGCCGCGTACAACCAGCCATCCGGTCCGAATGTGAGGCTGTTAACGACCGAATGTGTATCCTGCATTCCAAAACCAGCCAGATGAACTTCGGGGTCACCATCGGGAATGTCGTCCTGATTTTTATCGGGATAAAACAGAAGATACGGAGCATTCAACACCCAGACGCCACCCCCGCCCACTGCACAGGCGGTGGCGATATTCAAACCATCGACAAAAATTTTATGCTTATCGAAAACGCCATCGCCGTTGGTATCTTCGTGAATGGAGATCTGATCTTTCCCGCGCACATGATTAGGCGGGGCGAGTGGAACTTTATCGTAAACGGCTCGCCAGAACACATCGTGGCTTTTCACCTTCAACCCGGCTGGTCGAGGATACTGGCGATATTCCAGCAACCACATGCGCCCGCGGGTATCGAAACTAATTTGCAGCGGCTGGGCGATCAGGGGTTCGGTGAGAAGTTGCTCCAGTCGAAGATCTTCTGCAACAGTAAATGTCTTTTTCGACGCTTCCGGTTCGGTCGCCTTTTCTTCCGGGTGATCGTTCCTGTTTGTCGGAGCAATGACCGGGCGTTCCTGTGCAATCGTTTGAACGTTCAATCCGAACGC
>JAJRTM010000411.1 GCA_024278285.1 Planctomycetota bacterium | reverse complement strand
ACGACTTTGAATTCAACATGCGACATGTTGACATCGGGCGGCAGGATATCAATTTTCATCCGCCTGCAATCGTCGGTATGTTCTGAAATGCGATCAGAACTTTCCATGCCGCAAGAAAGCAGTGCCGCCATGAACTCGGGTGGATAGTGCGCTTTCAGATAAGCCGTTTGGTACGCAATCGCTCCATAAGCGGTACTATGCGATTTATTAAAACCGTAGCCCGCAAACTTTTCGATCAGTTCCCACAAAGTTTGTGCAACTTTTTTTTCCATTCCCTGTTCCTGGGAACCTTCAATAAACTGATCGTGGAAGACCGCGATCATCTCCAGCTTCTTTTTGCTGATCGCTTTAATACAGCGGTACGCAGAAGAAAGTTCGATCCCTCCGACACGGTTAAGAATCCGCATCACCTGTTCCTGATAAACCATCACGCCGTATGTTTCTGAGAGAACTTCATCCACAATCGGATGCACGGTGGGCACGGGCTGCCTGCCATGCTTCACTTCGACATACGTTCCCACCATTCCCCCTTCCAGCGGGCCAGGGCGATAAAGCGCCAAAGTCGCGATGATATCCTCAAACTTATCCGGCTTCATTTTGCACAGTAGATCTCGTATTCCTCCCGATTCCAACTGAAAAATCCCCTTGGTTTCTCCCCGCTGGAGCAGCTCAAAAGTTTCTTTATCATCAAGCGGAAAATCGATGGGGCCCATCGTGAAATCAGGGTTCGTTTCCTTCACATTGATCACGGCTTTATCAAGAATGGAAAGGTTTCGCAGACCGAGAAAGTCCATCTTCAACAGCCCGGCTCGTTCGACATCGGTCCATTGGGTAATAATATCTGTCTTGCCGGTGATGCGTTGCAGCGGAACATATTCATCGAGCCGTTTATCGCCAATCACCACGCCAGCCGCATGCGTTCCGACATTTCGAGCGAGTCCTTCAAGGCTGATTGCGTAATCGAGCATCTCCTTAATGTGTGGATCCTGATCGTACTGCTCTTTCAGTTCGGGAGTGGTATCGATCGCTTCCTGAAGTTTGATGCCAAGTTGATCGGGAATCATCTTCGCAATTTCATTCACCCGATGCAGCGGCACATCGAGCGCCCTTCCGACATCGCGAAGCGCCGCTTTAGCTTTGAGTGTCCCGAATGTCCCGATTTGAGCCACGCTTTCTTCGCCATATTTCTCTTTGACGAAATCGATCACCAACTGCCTGCGGTCCCTGCAGAAATCGATATCGATATCGGGCGCCTCCGAGCGACTTGGATCGAGAAACCGCTCGAAAAGTAGATCGTATTTAATCGGGCAAACATCCCCCATCCCGAGCAAATACGCCACAATCGCTCCGCAAGCAGAACCACGAGCGGTACACGGAATATCCCGGTCACGAGCAAAGCGAACGAAGTCCCAGACGATCAGAAAGTAACTGCTGTATCCCATTTTTTCGATCACATCCAGCTCAATATCGAGCCGATCAAGATAGACCTGGTCAGGGTTGTCGCCGTACCGCCATTGAATCCCTTCCAAGCAGAGTTCCCGAAGATATTCGACATCTGTCTTTTCTGCGGGCGGGGTAAAGACCGGGAAGTGACGGGCGGTCAGATCGAGTTCGATATCACAACGATCAGCAATTTCCTGACTGCGCGAAACCGCATCTTCACAATGTGGAAAGGCTGCGTACATTTCTTCGGGAGTGCGCAAATGAAATTCGTTGCCATCGAGCCGCATCCGTTTTTCGTCGTTCACTGTGGTACGCGTATTAACACACAACAATATTCCATGAGCAGGTGCATCTTCTTTGTTGAGGTAATGCGCATCGTTTGTCGCGACCAGCGGGAACCCGAATTGATTCGCCAGATCGATCGTGCGCTCCATGCAATCTTTTTGAATATGCACGCCGGAATCCTGGATTTCCAGATACAGCCGGTCTCCAAAAACTTTTTCGTACCAGCGAAGAAGTTCTTCCGCCTGGTCCTGTTTATCTGCGAGCAAATAGTTGGAAAGTTCACTCGATGCACACCCCGAAAGACAGATAATTCCTTCGCTATATTCTTCGAGTAGCTGTTTATCGATGCGGGGCTTGTAATAAAATCCTTCCAGATACGCGACCGAAGCCATTTTGATAAGATTTTTGAAACCGACTTTGTTTTGTGCCAGCAGTGTTAAATGAAAACTCGCATCTCTCATGCGAGCCGCACTGCGATCCGTCCGCTTCCCCGGTGCGATGTAAGCTTCATAACCGAGAATCGGATTCACCTCGGCTGCTTTACATTTCTGATAAAACTCGAGCGCACCGAACAGATTCCCATGATCGGTGATCGCCAGCGAATTCATCCCGTTCGCTTTCACTTTTTTAAGCATATCCGGAATGCGGTTCGCCCCATCGAGCAGACTGTAATGACTGTGACAGTGCAAATGGGTAAACGGGCGAGACTCAGCAGCAGATTCAGTGCTCATATCGATCCTCAAAACGCGAAGCGGTTCCATTGAAAATATTCCGGCGAAGGAACAGACTCATTCTATCCCCTGAAACATTTCCGGCAAGAGAACAGGAACTGGGATAAGACACAAAATTGCAACATGTATCAACAGTGTCTGTTGCGTCACATTTTAGTTATAGCCCCCAGATGGTATGAAAGCTCGCTGCTTGAATTGTTAGAATCTTTTTAAGAGTTTACGTTTCTTTAAGATCAAAACAAGGAGCAGCGAGCATGACTACTGTAACACGATTTGTGGGATTGGACTACCATCAGGATTCTATT
>JAJRTM010000037.1 GCA_024278285.1 Planctomycetota bacterium | reverse complement strand
ATCGTTGATGCAATACGTTCAGTGTAGCATCTCTTTATTCTCAGACGAGGGCGGAGACCGGAGTTTCTTGCCGAATTCATGAGGATTATAGGCGAGTCTGGCTCGTCTTCTAATAATAACGCTAACCATTCAGATTTTTTTACAGGAATTAACCCGATGTCGTCAACAGAAACGCTTCCGTACAAAGTTAAAGATATCAGTCTTGCCGATTTTGGCCGCAAAGATATTTCTCTTTCCGAAAACGAAATGCCCGGCTTGATGTCGCTACGGGAAAAATATGGCGATTCCAAACCGCTCAAAGGGGCACGTATTGCAGGTTGTCTGCACATGACAATCCAGACGGCTGTTTTAATGGAAACACTCGTTGCACTCGGGGCAGAAGTTCAGTGGTCCAGCTGTAACATCTTCTCGACGCAAGACCATGCAGCCGCTGCAATGGCTGCCGCGGGCATTCCCGTTTACGCCTGGAAAGGGATGAACGACGAAGAATTTGACTGGTGTATCGAGCAGACAATTTTCTGGCCAGACGGCAAACCGCTGAACATCATTCTGGACGACGGCGGCGATTTAACTGCGATGATCCACAATAAATATCCCGAATTACTGAAGGGGATCAAAGGCTTAACAGAAGAAACAACGACTGGCGTTCATCGCCTGCATCAGATGTTCGAAGAAGGCAAACTCGGCATCCCTGCGATTAACGTGAACGATTCTGTCACGAAAAGTAAATTCGATAACCTGTACGGTTGCCGGGAATCTCTCGCGGACGGCATCAAGCGAGCCACCGATATTATGATGGCTGGCAAAGTCGTTATCATTTGTGGTTACGGCGATGTCGGAAAAGGGTGTGCAGATGCGATGAAAGGCCTCGGCTCGCGCGTCATCATTACCGAAATCGATCCCATTTGCGCGTTGCAAGCTGCGATGGAAGGTTTTCAGGTTTTGACAATGGAAGAAGCCGCCCCGATGGGAGATATCTTCGTCACAACAACCGGTTGCTGCGATGTCATTCGTGGCGAACATATGGAAGTGATGAAGCACGAAGCAATCGTCTGCAACATTGGTCATTTCGATTCCGAAATTCAAATCGCGTTTCTAAATGATCGGGATGACATCAAAAAAGAAGTCATCAAAGACGAGTCTCAAGAAGGCGGACCGGTTCATCGTTACGAATTCCCGAATGGCAATGCGATTCTTGTTCTGGCGGAAGGTCGTCTGGTCAACCTTGGTTGCGCCACCGGGCATCCTTCGTTTGTGATGTCCAACAGTTTTACGAATCAGGTTCTGGGACAGTTAGCACTCTGGCAGGAGTCCGATAAATACGAAATCGGCGTGCATGTGCTGCCAAAAGAACTAGACGAAGAAGTCGCTCGACTTCATCTGGAAAAAATTGGCGTCAAACTGACAACGCTGACCCAGGAACAGGCGAAATACCTGAACCTCCCCGTCAACGGACCGTTCAAACCGGATTACTACCGTTATTGATTCGAGTCTAACTCCGGTCAAACCGGAAGAAGTCAAATTTCAGACGAGCCGGGCCAGTGATGGCCCGGGGATTTTCGGATACAAATTGGCTACCAATAATGCAACGGCAGAGTAACCAGGGGGTTAACACCCCCGGCTCGCCTGTCAGGAATCGCTTTTTTTCTTGACGATTTTATCTGGATCGACGCCCATTTCTCGAAGTAATATTTTGAGATCTTCCCAGACGAATTTTTTCGCTGGCGGATTTCGTAGCAGATAAGAAGGATGATACGTGCAGAGGACTTTGGCTCGCCCGTATTTGTAGAATTTGCCTCGCATCCGACCGATTGGCGTTGATTCATTCAGTAAATTCTGGGCAGCGATTGTTCCCCAGCAGACGATATATTTCGGATTGACCGCTTCAATTTGACCATCAAGAAACTCCCGGCAATTCGCCGCTTCGATTGGTGTCGGGTTTCTATTTCCGTCTGGCCTGCATCGCAAAATATTACAGATGTAAAGTTCTTCCCGCGTCCAGCCACACGCTTCGATAATCGTATTCAGTAACTTGCCGGCTCGACCTACAAACGGTTCGCCCTGCTTATCTTCATCTGCTCCGGGAGCCTCGCCGATGAACATAACTTTTGCTCGCGGATTGCCCACACCAAATACCGTTTGCGTTCGACCTGCTGCCAGTCCTGCACATTTTTTACAGGCAGCCACTTGCTCACTCAGTTCAAGCAAACGAGTTTTACGTTCCTTCAAATTCATATCCGTTTCACCTGCACTGTCTTCATGTACTTCATTTGTTTCTTCTTTTTCAGAAAGGGTTGTCGTCACTGTTTCACTGATGCCGGCTGCTTCAGGTAGCGATGGAACAGTTACAGAACTCGTCCGCTGAACAAGCCTCTCCAAAAGAGAGACTCCACTACAACCAGACACGTCCAGCAACCCGGCTCTCTTCCACGATTGTAATGTCTGTTCAATAGCTCGATTTAGATTCATGGCACGATAACAATTACGTAAGTTGGTCCTCAATAAAACGTTATCATACCGTATTTAACAAAGTCAGGCAAAGTAGTCCCTTTCGGGTCTTACGAATGGAAGCGGCGACTACGCTCATCATAAAATGATCTCAAATTCACCAAAAACCGAAATCCCCAAGGTATGCTCCAAACGAAAAGATTCATTGGTACACTTCCAGGCGAGTCTCATTTCGCACTGATTTGGCTGATTAAAACGGGAAATCGGGTCCGGGAATAAAAAAAGTTGAAAAACTGGGAAAAAATGTTGCCAACACTTGCCATAAATTTGGCGTACTGTGAGTATCATAAGCTATTCTGTACTTTTTTCTGCTGGCGTTGCGCAAAAACGTTTGTGACGGTGCCGATCTATCTCTTGTTTCCTATTCAAACAGGCCTATTGTAATGGATTTTCCTCAGTCGATTTACCTCCTGGCTCAACAACCACTTCCAGGCGGAGCGAGTTTTCAGCAGTTTGCCCCCTGGCAGTTTTACCTCAGTGCAGGGCTGACTCTGTTTGCTTTGATAATGCTGTTTGCAATTAACTGGTTCACCAAAACAGGTGTGCTTGCACGGGCAACGTGTAAAGAATCGGTTCGTCAGCCGATGTTCTTTTCGCTGATGGGAGTTTCCATTCTTATTATGATGATTAACACTTGGATTCCCTTTTTCTCTATGGGGGAAGATACCAAGATGTTTCTCGATTGCGGCCTGGCAACCATTCTTATCTGTAGTATTTTTCTTGCCATTTGGACATCAAGCATGAGCATTGCTGATGAAATCGAAGGCAAGACCGCGATGACGTTGCTGAGCAAGCCGATCACTCGCAGGCAGTTTATTGTTGGAAAATATCTGGGGCTGTTACAGGGCATCGTCATATTTATGATTCCCCTCATTCTGGTCTTCTGTTTCTTAACCTACTACAAAGTTGGTTACGATATGAAAGAAGCAGGGAAGCCGGCGCTTGATTTATATGTCTGGCTCGATATGAGTGGTGGAAAAACAGAGTACCTCTGGTTTGAGCCGACTCGCCTGGCGACTGTTCT
>JAJRTM010000410.1 GCA_024278285.1 Planctomycetota bacterium | reverse complement strand
TTGGCTAATTCTTTTTCGATCGTGGTCATGTCATCAGTAATCACGACATCAAAGAAATGATCATGATCTAAATTTTGCCAGACCCCCTGATGCCTCCACGCAATGTCGGAATAACCAGCCGAAAGTTGGGTAATCCCCTGTGTCCCGGTTGGTTTGAAGGATTTCAAAACGACACAATTACGAATCATCCAGGGCGATACAATAAGCATTGTCACGCCAACAAATAATAAAACCGAAGCAATCGCAGCACGTAAATTCGTTCGCTGTAGCAGAAACAGAAGGATTGCCAATCCGGGAATCCAAAGCACAAAGATATTGCGTGATAAAACTGTTAAGCCAAATGCGAGGGCAGCCATCACGACCCAACGTTTTTTTTGAGTGCTTGCAAATTTGAATAAGGCCAATACCAAAAGAGCGATGAACAGGCAGGCAATCGCTTCCGACATAATCGCTCGTGCATACAACCGGGTATGAAAGTCAATCACGACAAACAAAAATGCTCCCATAAGTGCAGGAAAGATTCCCGCTAATTGAAAAAGAGCATACGTTACCAATCCGCATGTGGCAGCAATCGCCAATGTGTTGACAAGACGAACGGCCCAGAATTGCCTGCCAAAGAAAAGATCAGTCGATGCGATAACAATCGGAAACAAGGGGGGGCGAACGGTTGTCGGGCCACTTTTGGGATGAGGCAAAGAGGGGAAATCTGGATTTTCTCTTGCAGCACGTTCATACGGAATACGAAATTCCGGATCATTCATATTCTCTGAAAAGCCATTTCCCTGACTTAACTCCCAACCAATCGAATCGTAACTTGGTTCATCTCCTATTGCCCAGGGAGGAACATTCAAGCCGAATTTGACTGAAAAGTAACCCAGATAGATAACCAACGACAGGAAAAAAACAGCAAACCCGATATACCGCGCCAATCTGTGCTGGCTCAATGTGCTGTTCAACTTTGATAATCCAGAGCACATAAGTTTGTTCGGTTTCTGTTTTAAGCTAATCCGCAAATAGCAAGGTTCGTAACTATTCAGCTGTTTGTAGGGTCCGCTACCCGCGGACCACGATGGGAAGTGGAGTCCCGATGTTATGCGGTGGTCCGCAATAGCGGACCCTACAAACAGCTCTATTCTGACCAAAACCTATCTTCGCTGAATATTCACCCTATAATAAGGTAAATCAGTCACGAATAAACCCAGTAGGGTATGGCCTCAACCATCTATTTTTCAATGTTTTTTTGGAGCAGATCATTGGAAATACGCTAATAGTGATTTCGCAAAATAAATCTTTTTGCGTATAAAGTGGCCCGCAGATAGCGACCATTACTCTCTACACTATTATTACTAAGGATCGCTCGAACAATTACTGTCATGACCTTGATGTTCTGTTTTCTTGGCTGAAGGCCAAAATCATCCTAGCCTGGGGCAACGCCCCGGGTAGAATTGTTTGATTGCATTTTTGGCTGAAAGCCATATTCAATGCCATTGATTATGACTTTCAGCCAAAAAGTTGACGTCACATCTTTTCCTGGGGCGTTGCCCCAGGCTATGGTGAAAGAGGCCTTTGGCCAAAAAAACTGATGAAACCAGACAGTTATTGTTCGAGCGTTCCTAACGGTAAAAGTTTGTGAACGGTGCGCAATTTTATTAAACATATCATTCTGGTTACGGCGGTCAGAACAGACCAGCCGATCCGGGGACATTAGCTGCATGTTTCGTGATCCCAAAGATGAACAGACAAAGTCGTGACTCTTAATCAGCAACAATCTAAGCCAATGCAAAGCTTACGAGTAATCCGCACTGCTTTTATCGGAGACGTTCTCAGCGAAAAGGTTGAGGGTGGTTTCCGGTTGGATATTCACAGGTATCGTGAACTTGACCTATTCCTCAAAGTCAGTTTTCCAGGCCAAGAACCAGAGTTGATCCTGCTTTTCCAGGGATTTTCGGATCAATTCAGTCCCTCGGAAATTGACCAGCTTTTCGAAAAATATCCTCTTTCACGAATTCTGGTTGCTTATGGCCCCTATTGTGAGTCTGATGGGCGAACACGCCATCTGTGGCCTCAAACAGTTCGTGTTCCTTTGTGGAGGCTCCCTCAGCGGATTGAACGTGAAATCGAAGTTTTAACCGGAAATTCCCCTGCTCTTCCCTTAACTGCAACACGGGAAGAAACCATTCATTTTGAATACAAGCCATTAACGGACTATTCCCAAGGTGCGTCTCATTCATCTGAAGTGATCATTTTCAGCCCGGATGCTATTTGGGCAGAGATGGTGTTCACCGCTTTGGCTTCAGTCAATCAATCCCCATGCTTTATAATGCACACACTGGGGGAGATGAGGGGGCACCTGCACGGCGATTCTGATTATTGTGGGCAGATTATTTTTGATATCGATCCTTTTAATCAAACGATAAAAGGCTGGTTCTTCGAACATCTGATCAATTCTGGTAAAAATTACACAGAAGTTTCCAACCAGAATCAGCCGCTGCTTTCAGGCTCTGTTTCCCATAATAATATTAAGAATACTCATCCAAAACTGGGGCCCGATTCCTGCAAAGGTCTCATTTGCCCCGAGCAAATCGTGGCGGTTACCAACTGGCTAACTCCCCACTGCTGTAAGGAGTTGGAGCAATTAGGGATGAGCCGGCAGGCATGCAAATTGAACCTGCCAGACATTCTCGCAACTGTCTCACAGGAAATACCGCGAATAAAAAGTTCTGAATGATTTGACCTGCCTGTGCCGGGAATTTTCGTGATTGTTGATAACTTGAATCTATTTCGCGAAAAAAATGAAGAAACTCGAATTGCCTTGATTTCTGGAATCTGTTATCAACCGCTCCTCACGTCGATCTGAATGTCAACAACGTGTTGATACAACAGGTTGTTTTGAATTGATCCGTTATTTTGATCACCAAATTGAATGATCAAAAAACGTCTGATATTAAATTCAACCTGAGGTAAAAAAGATTTGAATCGTTCTCTATTTCCCGTCACATTTTGACCCACCGCCGATTCATGGATGAATCCGCCTTATGCCATTTCGATGGTAATTCGGTGTCAAGGAGTAGACTTTGAATTCGCCTTCCGCTGCTAAATTACGTGTTTTGTTTGTTGACGACGAACCTCTGATTCGTGACGTCATGAAACTGGAACTCCCTCGCATGGGGCATGATGCCACGATATGTGAAGATGGGGAGTCTGCACTAAAGACGTTAGAAAAAAACAGCTTTGATGCAGCGATCATCGACCTGCGGATGCCCGGCCTGAGCGGCTGGGATGTTGTCGATCACATCAAGCAGGTTTCGCCTGAAACAGAGATCATCATCAGCACCGGGCATGGCAGTATGGAAGCGGCCATCAAAGCGATTCGCAAGGGAGCTTACGATTTTATCCCCAAGCCATGCAAACTGGTAACCATTGCCAACGTGCTTCGCCGTGTCAGTGACAGACGTATTTTGACAAACAAAACAATCGCTTTAGAAAGCCGCCTCAAGGCCGTTGAAGGAACAACGAAACTTGTGGGCAACTCTCCCGTGATGGAGCAGGTAAAAGCGACCATTTCCAAAATCGCCCCTTCAGATTCTGCCATTCTGGTTCTTGGCGAAACAGGAACGGGAAAAGAATTGATCGCCCGCAGAATTCACAAAGAATCTTATCGTTCAGAAATGCCTTTTGTTGCAGTCAACTGCGGAGCGCTGCCGGAAAATCTTGTGGAAAGCGAATTTTTCGGGCATCGCAAAGGAGCATTTACTGGAGCAGATACCGCTCGCAAAGGATTATTCGAAGTCGCCAACGGCGGCACATTATTCCTGGATGAGTTAGGCGAACTTGATAAAAACATGCAGGTCAAAATGCTTCGTTTTTTGGAATCGGGCGAAATTCGTCGGGTGGGCGAAAACGATATTTTTCATGTTGATGTTCGTATTGTCTGTGCAACTAACAGAGACCTCAAAGAGATGGTTGCGGAAGGGACGTTTCGCGAAGACCTTTATTTTCGGGTTAATACGTTCCAGATTCAACTCCCTCCACTTCGCGAACGGCAAGGCGATATCCCGCTGCTGGCTAAAAGCCTGGTCGCCCGTCATTTGAAGCGAGTCGATGTTCCAGATAACATTCTTTCCCCTGAGGCAATTGAAACATTGAAAGCCCATGTCTGGACAGGAAATGTTCGAGAGTTAGCCAATGCGATTGAACACGCGGTTATTCTTTCAGGCGGACATATTATCTATCCTGAACACTTACCAATGAGCGTGACCAATAAAACACCGATCACGATTCATCGTCAACCCGAACCAGAAGTGATGGCTGCTTCCGAATCTCCCGAAGAAGACCTGCGAACTCTGCGTGATATCGAGCAGGAAGTCATTACCAAGGCACTCGAAAGGAACGATGGCGATAAACCACAAACCGCTCGGCAACTTGGTATCGCGCTCAAAACACTTTATAACAAATTGAATCAATACGAAGCCCAGGGACAATCCATCGCTGGATAGTTACCAGGCAGGGTGTGCCGTGCACACCAATTGTGACTCGCAACTTATAAGAAAGTTGCCATTGTAGCATTTCTAACTCTATCGTCGTGGTACGCACAGCGTACCCTACTAATAAAAAACGAAAGAATAGTCCGATGAAACCAGTTTTTACGAGTCTTGTTTGTCTGGGGTTATTACTGGCACCTGT
>JAJRTM010000409.1 GCA_024278285.1 Planctomycetota bacterium | reverse complement strand
AACTGGTCGGACATAAATACCGTCATTCTTTTCAGAAGCTAAAAACTTATTCATTCGCCCTGCAGAAAAACAGGTCTCTTTATCTGAGGGGCTGCAGGAATAAATAATCTAACATAATCTGTAAAATTGTGTAGCGGAGTCCCCCTTGAATTTCCCCAAAACTAATCCAACACACTTTTTATTATTCCTGCCGGTTTTGCATTGGTATTCGGTGATGGAACGAGCAAAATCTGCTACATTGCGAAGACTGATTCACAATTAACCCGATTTACGCCTACAGAATTATCGTATCGATACATGAATGATCTGCCTGAACCTCTGGATGTTATTGCTGTTGGGGCACATCCGGATGATGTCGAAATTGGATGTGGTGGCACGCTGGCTGCTCTTGTATTGCAAGGGTATCGTGTCGGTATCGTCGATTTAACAGACGGGGAACCGACCCCGCTCAGTCCTGGGCCGCATATTCGCTTGGAAGAAGCCAGAAAAGCAGCGCAGATTCTTGGTGTTCAATTTCGAGAAACATTGGAACTCCCCAACCGGCGACTATTCGATTCTTTTGAAGCTCGTGTCGAATTAGCGAAAATCTTCCGAAAATACCGCCCGAAAATTGTGATCGGTATCGCAGATAAAACTCCGATGGCGTCCCCCGATCATTGGCAGGCAATGCAAATTACCGATGCCGCGATTTTTTATTCTCGTCTGACCAAATGGGACGATCAATTCGATGGCTTGACCGTTCACACAATTACACGACAGCTTTGGTATCCACTCGGCTTCAAAAGTTTGACCATTCCAGAAGGAGCCGGGCATTTTGTCACCGATATTTCGCAGGTTCTCGAAAAAAAAATTGAAGCCGTTCGTGCGTATCAAACACAATTCCCACCAGAAAAGGAACACGTGTTCCGTATGATTGAGGGGCAAAATCGTTTTCTGGGAGCCACGGCTGGCTTTGAAGCGGGTGAATTACTGATCAGTTCGACAGCAATTGGCGTGCGAGATATGATGAAGGTTCTTTTATAAGTTGCGTTCTGTCATACACTTGGTCACAATGTGGGGCAGGTTCGCTGTTCAGTTTCGTTTGGAATACGTACCCGTTTTCAATTTTGTTAGGAATTCTCCTGTTCACATCCTGTTCGATCACAACGTTTTGTATTTTGTTATTGCAGACGAAAGTGTTCGAAAGGCAATAATATTCAGTATTAAAAAAACAGCACCATGCCAGAATTGCGTTATGGCCAGTTGAGCATCACTGGTAACTATCGAAAAAACAACGAAGACAATCTGTATATCGATTCCGAATCACGCTTCTTCATTGTGGCTGATGGAATGGGTGGGCAAAGCGCTGGGGAAAAAGCGAGCGAACTCGCTGTTGATCTTGTTCCCAAAAAACTGGAAGGATTGATCGACTTCATTGGCGACAGTTCTGAAAATGTGCGAAAAGCAATCGATGATGCAGTCGGTCACGCGAATGGAGAAATCATGGCACTGGGCCGTGTCGATCCCGAACTGACTAACATGGGAACGACCATCGTTTTAATCGTCTGGGTGGGAGACACATTTTACGCGGGTAATGTGGGAGACAGCCGAGCGTATTTGTTGCGAAAAGGAAAGTTCACACAACTGACCAAAGATCATTCCCTCACTCAGGCACTTGTCGAAGCAGGGACAATTTCTGCTGATGAAGCCCGCACACATCGTTATAAAAATGTCCTCTACCGCTACCTCGGTTCCAAAGAAGGAGGCGAAGGCGTTTATACAGAAGAAGTCAAACCTGAAAAGGGAGATCGATTTCTGCTCTGTACCGATGGCGTGACCGATGGGCTCGATGATCCCGAACTTCAGCAGGTTCTGGAAGCGGATGAAGACCCGCAACAAACAGCGGACGCCGTCATCCTTGCCGCCCAGAAAGGTGGCTCGAAAGATAACATCACCTGCATTGTGCTTGATGTCCTTTGAATCAGTAGCAGTCACGTAGAATCGTAGGTCAGGCTTTCCAGCCTGATGAATCTGATTTCCATGAGATTTACTCTCTGATTTATCAGTGAACTCTGTATTATTAATTGAAAGATCAGTGCAATTCGTGTCAGGCTAGAAAGCCTAACCTACTTTTCTCCTGTTTGGTTCCGAATTTGCCAGGTTAGGGGATTGGGACTCATTGCCATCAAATCGGGTGCCACTGTCTGGCTTGTCCAGCAGTGAGATCGCGGAGGTGATGGTCGATCTTCTGAAAGAGTAAGCCGTTATTCTCGAATTTGATCCTGTTTCATTCGCCTGAAACTCTATAACAATAGGATATTCAGTCGTAATCCGCACTGCTGGACGAGCCAGCAGTGGCACCCGATTTTGTTTCAAAATGTGGGTATCGACAAGTCGTAAACCAGCCTACTTTAATAGTCGAATTATGACGCCGCGCCAGCAAAAATACCTGATGATACTGCTCATCGCTGGTACTGCTATTCAGGCGTTTGTCTTACTCAATCGCACGATACCACTTGGTGTGCCGGGAGAATGGGTATGGCTTCGCGTCCCTGTTGGAACGGTCCTTGCTTTTAATCTTTGTTGTACGCTGATTGTGCTGCTGCTTTATTTTGTTTTTCTTCGCTGGGGAATAAGCATTATCAATCGCTGCACATTGATCAAAAAAAGTGCGTTACTTGTTGCTCTCTGCTTAGCTTCAATGACAGTGATGTGGAACCTGAAAGCGATACCGGGGCATATTTTTGGACACGCATCGATGAGTTGGGTCACCTATTACCCACGCATGTCCGGCTACTTCACCGAAGCCGTTTCCAGGGAGCAATCAACATCGCAATTTCTGGCGAATTACGAGCAAACCGCAAGAGAGGGAGATTACCTGCATCAGGGAACGCACCCGCCCGGCTTGATTCTTTATTATCGATTCCTGCACAACCTCTGCCAGTCATCTCCTGCCTTGACGCGAATCGTCATCGCGACTGAAACTTTAGAAGTGACTGCGGGGTTGGATCAACTCGAAGATCAAAGTAGTGCTAGTGACCACTTTCTTACATCACAGCAACGCGCAACACTTTGGCTTTCAGTTTTGACGACACTTTTCATCTGTGCTGCGAGCGTTATTCCGATTTACTTTTTACTTGCCCGGTTCACTTCGCCTGCCGTTGCTTTCGCATTGAGTGGACTTTGGCCATTGGTACCAGCGGCAACATTGTTCGCACCGAAGTCTGACCTTTTACTTGCTTTCTTTTCAGCACTTCTGGTCTGTTTATGGACTTACGCGATCACTTCCCGAAAACTGCTTCCCAGTTTTCTGGCAGGCATCGTTCTTTGGACAGCCATGATGACATCACTCGCCATTGTTGTTGTCGCAGTCATTT
>JAJRTM010000408.1 GCA_024278285.1 Planctomycetota bacterium | reverse complement strand
CCTGTAAAATGTGGGGAGTTGATTGATATTGGTCAATCACATTCTCGGCCTCTTGTGACTGCGTCACCCAGACGCGATGCGTCTGGGCCATCCAAAGATCACGACAGTTATTTATCGAACGCCGCTTACAAGAACCGGGTAGCTCGCCCGTTTTTAGCGGTTGCGTTCAATGACAGAAAAAAGTTGGAACAGTTTTGCCCCAACGATGAATTCACGGATATGGAGACCGCATTTGATGGGTGCAAGCACGCCATCCTACGACTCGTGGATGCGTCAGTAAATGCTTGATCGCTGCTTGGTCAACTCCAGATGCCATTGGAGATCGTTTGTTTGAGAAATGGTCAAAACAATTGTCTGAGATTTCCTGCTGGTTGTTGAACGGGCGATTGCATCTTTGTTCGCTTTTGCGACAATACAAAGATGAACCAGCAGCAGGCGAAATTATTGGAACTAATCGGAGAGAATCTCCAGACAGTGAAGCAGAAAATGCGGGAAGCATCTGCGCGGCGTTCTGTTCAAGCAGAACAGCCGAAGTTGCTGGCTGTGACGAAATATGCGAAGCCGGAATGGATCGAAGCACTGTACAAACTGGGGCAACGCGATTTCGGGGAAAACCGCCCGCAACAACTCAGTAGCCGATTTGAACAGTACACGCAAAATCAAAACTGGAGCGATGCCAACTGGCATTTAATTGGTCAGTTACAGCGAAACAAAGTGAAATCAGTTCTCGGGAAGATATCGTGTATTCATTCGATTGACTCCTTTCGCCTGCTGCAAAGAATTGAACATCTCGCGGCTGAACTGAAAACCCCGGTCCGTTTGTTACTGCAAGTCAATATTTCTGGCGAAGAAAGTAAGCAGGGATTTCGGGCTGAGGAATTACTTTTAGAGCCATCCCGCGTTTGCTCCTCAGAGTATCTTTCAATTTGCGGATTGATGACGATGGCTCCCCGCAGCGAAGATATTGAGCTTATTCGAGGGACTTTTCGTGGTCTCAGAGAGTTGCGAGACCAGTTACAGCAATGCGTTTCAGAAGAAACAGTGCTGAACGAATTATCGATGGGGATGAGCGGAGACTATGAAATTGCAATTGAACAAGGGGCGACAATTGTGCGAATCGGGTCGAGATTGTTTCGAAATTGCCCAACAGATTCTGCTTAATTGATGAAAGTCGCCATTTTAACAGGGAAAAGTAATTTGGAAAACATCTTTCAATTCTCCCATTATTGGTTTTCGTCGCTTTTGAGGTATTGTTAGAATCTGGGTTGAGATTCGATTGCTTGATAGTAAGTTATCAGGCAATCTATTGTTCAACATTCTACGGCGATGGCTTTGGGCCTCCCTTTTGTTTCCGGTTAGTTTAGCACGAATCAGATTTTGAAGACTTATGAGTTTGGAAGAAAACGCAACACCTGACAGTTCCCCCGAATCAAACAATCCTGTCGAAAAGACAGAAGCTGTTCAGGAAGAGACGGCAACACCAGCCCCCTCTATCGAACAAACAGCGGAATCTGTTGAACAGCCAGATCTAAAAGAATCGGTTCAACCCGAAGTGGTTGCTGATTCGGCGGTCTTATCTGATGAACCGGCGGCTGATGCGCAGGTAACCGAAGCGGTTGCCGAAACGGTTGCCGAGGTAACAACTGAAGCCGCTTCGCAGCAAGACACTGCTGGTGAACCGGCTATTGAACCTGAGCCTGAGTCTGAGCCGATGAAAACGGAAACGGCCCCCGAACCACGGGTTGCCCTCAATCCGGTTGGGGCAGATCAAGCCAAAGCGGTTCCTTCAATCAGCTCTGATAAAACCGAAGAGGAAAGACAAGCCGAGGCGCAAGCCAAAATGCAGAATGTTTCTGCAGAAACTATTCCTGTTCTCGAACCTGTCGATATCCCGGCTACCGAACAACTCGATACAGATTTGGAAGCACAACTTGATGCCGCACTGCAAGGGACGAAGCCAGCAGGTAATACTGACGGAACTGAAGCTGCAACTTCCGATCAATCTGCGATGCTCAATATGCCCAAAGACGATGCAGAGCTTGAACCAGGTTTGAACCTGAAGGGAAAAGTTGATGCGATTGACGAAGAAAATATCGTCATCGATATTGGCTATCGTATGTCTGGCATTTTAAGCAAACGAAATTTAGAGGGCGTCAAAGTTCCAGAGCTTGGTTCCACGATTGATGTCGTGGTCGGTTCAGTCGATCTTGAAGAAGGCCTTGTTCATCTGGCGATGCCCAAAGCAATTCATCGTGCAGGAGGCGACTGGAACGCGATCGCTGTTGGGCAGGTTATTGAGTGTACCGTCGAAAAGACGAACAAGGGCGGGCTTTCGGTAATGGTTTCCCAGCTACGCGGTTTCATGCCCGCTGGTCAGGTCGATTTACATTTCGTTGGCGATCTCGAACCGTATGTGGGGCAGAAATTAACCGCCAAAGTGATCGATGTTAATCCGAAAAAGAAGAACCTGGTTGTCAGTCGCAAAGCAATCCTACAAGAGGAACGCGATCAACAGGCGGCTGTCGTCTGGGAAAACCTGACGGAAGGTGAGCAGCGCACCGGTACAGTAAAAACAATCAAAGATTACGGTGCGTTTGTTGATATCGGCGGTGTCGATGGTTTATTGCACGTTCGAGAAATCGGTTGGACACGTATTAAGCATCCTTCAGATATTCTCAAACAAGGCCAGCAAATCGAAGTTAAAGTGTTGAAGATTGATAGCGAGAAGAAAAAAATTAGTCTGGGCATGAAGCAACTCCTCGCGAATCCCTGGGATTGTGCTGAGCAGAAGTTTGCCAAAAACACCATCGTTACCGGAGTCGTCAAAAAAATTACCGACTTCGGTGCTTTTGTAGAAATCGAAGAGGGCCTCGAAGGACTCATTCATGTGAGTGAACTCGATTTCAGCAGAGTGAATAAAGTCAGCGATGTTCTTAAAGAAGGCCAGGAAGTAGAAGCCCAGGTTCTTGAGATTAACAAGAATAAACAACGGATTTCACTTTCCATCAAAGCGTTAAAACCGAAGCCGCAAGTTTCTCCAGAAAAAATTGCTCAGCAAAAAGCCGATGCAGCCGAAGAGAAACAACGCCGCGAAGCAGCGGAAAAACGAAGACTGACTCTTAAAGGCGGAAACAGCAGCGATAAAGGAGGGGGCATGTTTGGCAATCCTGGCGATTTCGGAAAATAACACATTCTTAGCGATAAAGTCTTTGAAATGCCAAAACGGAAGCCTGCTGCTCGTTCTGCCCAGCGTCTGAAATCAAAAGCATCGACAACACGAAAAGTTCCTGCCTCTCCCGGTTTTACTGAGACCGAGCAGGAACAAACTCGCCGGGTGCGTTCTATTTTGCGAGTTTTAAAAAAGAAATACCCTGTTGTCGAATGCGCACTCAAGCACAAAAATGCTTACGAACTGCTGGCTGCAACAATTCTTTCCGCGCAATGTACCGATGTGCGAGTTAATCGTATCACGCCTGTTTTGTTTAAGAAGTATCCTACGCCTGCAGATCTTGCAGGCGCCAAGCAAGCTGCTGTCGAAAAGATCATTCACTCACTCGGTTTTTTTCGAGCCAAGTCGACAAGTTTGATTGGAATGGCAACAGGGTTAGTTGAATCTCATCACGGCGAAGTACCAGACTCTCTGGAAGAATTAATCAAATTGCCTGGTGTCGGACGAAAAACCGCCAATGTTGTTTTGGGTTCGTGGTTCGGCATTCCCACGGGTGTTGTTGTTGATACACACGTCCGCAGAATTAGCCGTCTACTCGGTTTAACTGAAAACAAACAACCCGAAAAAATCGAACAGGATTTGATCACCATTCTTCCCCAGAAGCAGTGGATCGATTTTTCGCATCGCCTTATTTTTCTGGGACGCGAAATCTGCGTTGCCCGCAAACCTGGTTGCACCGAATGCCCGCTGTTAAAATATTGTCCTCGTGTGGGTCTGCCAACAAAATAAACTTCATTTTGGTTCTTCCTCTATTTTAATGGCTGAAGATTTGAGAAAGCCACGGATGAGCACGGATTTCCACGGATCAATTCTCCTGAAGTAGCAAGGGCAATATCAGAGACAGAAGAAAAAAATTAAACTGATCCTCTCTTCTTGTTACCTTTGTAGGAAACTTTAGTCGAACAAATATACGAATCTTCAATAAAAAAAGAGGAATGAATTCGCAACAAGACACAAAAAAAAGAGAAATTTCAACTTCACCTGACATGAAAATGATTCTGGTGTGTGAGTGACATTTTTTTTGATCTGTGTTTGATCCGTGTGAATCCGTGGCTCTTTTTTCTTTTAGCCGCTAAAATGTGGGAAGAACCATTCACATCGCTTTATCTTTCCTTCAGGATTCTAAATGAGTACCGCATTGCAATTAGCGATTCGAGAAGTTGTTGCCGGTGGGACATTGGCTCAATCTGAGATGCACGATGTCGTCTGTCAAATTATGGATGGAGAAAGTGACCCGATTCAGGTAGCCGGGTTATTGTGCATGATGGCTCAGCGAGG
>JAJRTM010000407.1 GCA_024278285.1 Planctomycetota bacterium | reverse complement strand
CTCCTTTACTTTTGATACAGGGGGGCAGTCAAGGTTCTCATTTAATCAACCAGGCGATGCTCAACTATTTGAAAGAACAGAAGAGTTCTATTGAGGGTTGGAAGATCAGGCATCAAACAGGGACAACCAATGAAGAAATCATCACCGAACTGAATAAACAGTACAAATCAGCAGGTATCGATGCCGATATTCGCCCCTATTTCTCTTCTGCTGTTGAATTTTATCAAGCAGCGACTCTGGTTATTTGTCGCGCTGGAGGCACAACGCTGGCAGAATTACATACCCTTGGGCTTCCTGCAATCATTATCCCTATTGCAAACTCCGTACGTAATCATCAGGTTAAGAATGCAACCCATCATTTGATGCACCATGATGGAGTCATACTGCAAGAATATTCAACTAATTTTCAAAATACCTTTAATCAGGAACTGCATGACAAATTAAAGAAAGTACCATCTTCCCACTGTGACTCATCGAATATGAATCCTGAGAATCGAATAAAAGAAGATGCTGCTTCTCTTGTTGTTTGCGAGATTAATAAAATACTATCTGAACAGTAATGATGGATGTTTCAACTAATATAGGGAACCTCCCAGCACGGCTGGTTCATTCTGGTAGCCGTAACCAAACTGATATTTTTCTATAATTTGCGAGCCGTTCGCAATATATAAATATCATTATCATGCGATTTATTTTTCTTTATTAGCGTATATACTTGCATATTTATTCGCAGATACTATCTTACCACGATCATTGCTGGAGTCGCGGCTGACTCTTTGTTCGTATCTGTATTAAATGAAAAGGTGTACCGTTATGGCTGTAAGTTTGGAAGATTTGTCTGTTGCTGAAATACAACAGTTGTTGAAAAAGAAACAGGGGCGTGTTGCACAATTACAAAAACGCCGCGCAAAATTGCTGGAAGAGATAAAAAATATCGATGCTGAAATCATAGAGCTTTCAGGCGAAAGTCAGGGGACTCGCTTCAGCAACGAATTCACCAATCTGGGAGTTGCCTGCCATGTTTTAGGGAAGTACAAAAAAGGATTGACTCTTGCTGAACTTGCCGATGCCATCTTAAAAACAGGTCATCGATCAACCAGCAACAATTTCAATAACACGATCTATCAAGCAATCCACAATTCTAATCTCATCAAACGTGACGAAAAAACAAAAAAATATATGCTGAAGAAGTAAAACAGCACGGCTGGTTCATTCTGATAGCCGTAACCAAACTGATGTTTTTCTATCATTTGCGAGCCGTTCGCAAACTTTTACCGTTAGTAATACAGTCTGAGTTATTTCACCTGCGTCAATATCGTTAAACAACAAGCCGAAGTTAATTTGGTACTCTTGAGAAAAGCAGATCTGGTTCACGCAGTCGCCTTCGGCTTGCCGTTAAACGAATTATCTGTGAGCGCGTTGAGCATTGCAGATTGAACGATGTGTTAATTCGAGGCAGGAACGGAATCGTGTTGCGAGGTTGAAGTTTCGGTCACTGGCACAACGCTGATCTCGTATTGTTGTTTCAATCGTTGCAGCATGCTGGAAGAGAGCCTGCATCGGTAAGTGGCGTGGTTGTTTTCGTCGTAGGTTGTTTGTTCCACTTGGACCGAGCGGGCGAGGAACGAGGAGAATTTTCCATCTCCCACATGGGCGGTGATATCGACCCATTCGTACGATTGGCTGAGCCGTTCGATAACCGCTGCCTGCAACGTTTCAACCCCTTTTCCCGTGACGGCTGAAACGCTGATCGAATCTCGATATTTATTGCGGAGAATATCGTACCAGGTTCTCTGTCCGGCTTGCTCGGAACTGTGCGCTAAATCAGAGCTTGTTTCGATGAGTTCCTGTTGTGGATTAGCTTCCGTATTTTCATCGCTGTCGGCTTCTGGTTTACTCAGCGAAAGGTCGGGGAGTCGATCGATTTTGTTGAGTACGAGCAGCATTTCTTTATCGCCTGCTCCGATTTCTTCCAACACTTTTTCGACAGTTTCGATATGCTGCATCGCTTCCGGACTGCCTGCATCAACCACATGCAATAACAGATCGGCTTGCAACGCTTCTTCCAATGTTGATTTGAAGGAAGCGACCAGATGATGAGGCAAGTCTCGCACGAATCCGACAGTATCACTCAATAGAATATTGCCGCCGTTCGGGATCGACCAGGTGCGAGTTTTTGTATCCAGGGTTGCAAAGAGTTGATCTGCAATAAAAACATCTTCCCCGGTCAACGCCTTCATTAATGTGCTTTTGCCCGCATTGGTATAACCGACCAGCGAAACCGTAAACTTTTCGTGCCGGGCGGAAACGAGCCGTTCACGCCGTCTTTCTACCGTTGCCAGTTTTCGCTTCAATTCAGAAACGCGTTTATCAAGCAATCGTTTATCAAGTTCAAGCTGCTTCTCCCCAGGACCACGACCGCTGCCGATCCCGCCTTCGATGCGTTCCAGATGTGTCCACATCCGCTTTAATCGCGGACGCATATAAAGAAGCTGAGCCAGTTCCACCTGTAATTTCGATTCGGAAGTTCTGGCGTGAGTCGCAAAAATATCGAGAATGACTTCACTGCGATCAATAACGATTGCCTTGATCGTCGTTTCGATATTCCTGCCTTGCGAAGGAGCCAGGTTGTTATCGAAAATAGCCAAATCGGCTTCCGTCATCGACATCAACTGCTTCAGTTCTTCGATTTTCCCCTTTCCCAGATAGGTTGCAGGATCAGGTTTTTCACGAGCCTGAATAAGAGTCCCCACAATTTCACAGCCGGCTGTTTCGGCCAGACCTGCTAATTCATCCAGGGCTAATTCGCGATTCGTCGATGGTCCGGGAGCAACCATTCCTACAAGCACGGCTCGCTTGGCTTCAATTTTTAATGTATCTCGCAGTGGCTGATTCAATGATGGTATCCTGTAGAGTGCGTTTCAAAAGCCTGCATCAAAAATAATGGGAACTAAACCCAAAGCTACCCATGATGACATTGTTATTGTACGGGATGGAACCCGCTGAGCAACAGACAGAAAAATCTGGCCTGAATTTCATTGTTTCGTGTCGCTGTTTGGCATAAATTCGGCTGGCGGGACATATACGCATAGGCACACCTGCATTATTCCTGTCCGTTATCAGCAACCCAGACCCACGCCTATGTATTCTGCGACTGTGATTGAATTGTTGCAATATCCCACAGAATAATAAGAGAATTTCATTTCGCTCTTGAAGGATTCCGCTGGACAGACTACACAGTGACAAAACCAGATGAAAACAAGTTCGGTCTTTACTCAAAAAGAATCAACATGGTCACCTGGACACACCCAACGGCTTTAATGTGGCAAATGTGTATCGTTGAGCTACTACTACCAATATAAGATTATTTCAAATACAACATCAAGGAAAGCGGTATATAATGGCGGACGATGCAGCTAAGAAAGAGCCTAAGCTCAGCAAGATGGAAGGTATCAAGGCAGGCAGCCATCAATTACGGGGTACAATTGCTGAGGAATTGGTCAACGACGAACCAAACTTTGCCGGCGATGCGGCTCAACTGTTGAAGTTCCACGGCACTTATCAGCAGGACGACCGGGAAAAGCGGAATCTCAAAGATGAGCAGGGCAACCGGCTTGGCAAGGCCTACAGTTGCATGATTCGCATCTGCACACCCGGCGGTAAATTAACAGCGAAGCAATTTTTGGGGCAGCTTGATCTGTGTGATACATTGGGAGAAGGAACGCTGCGGCTGACATCTCGCCAGGCGAGCCAGATACATGGCGTGCTGAAAAAGAATTTGCGGGAAACGATTCACAAAATCAATAAGTTGCAGCTCGATACTTACGCCGCCTGTGGGGATGTGAATCGAAATGTGATGTGCAACCCTGCTCCTTACAAGAACAATCAACTTCTTGAACAAATGCAGGCAACGACGGATGCTCTTGCGGCTCATTTGAAACCGAAATCGACCGGCTATTTCGATTTGTGGGTGACCGATGAAGAAGGCAACCGGGAAAACATTACCGACTTTCAACCTGTTGAGGAACCAATTTACGGCAAGGCTTATTTACCTCGTAAATTCAAGTTTGGGATTTCGCTGCCGGAAGATAATCATGTCGATATCATGGCACAGGATACGGGCTTGCTTGGAATTGTCGAAGAAGGTTCCATTGTCGGGTACAATTTTTATGTGGGCGGCGGAATGGGACGAACCCCATCAGCTAAAAAAACATTCCCCGCCGTTGGCAGGTTGATGGCGTTTGTTCCTTACGACGAAGTTTGCGCTGTTGCAGAAGCAGTCGTTAAAGTACAGCGAGATTTCGGGAACCGGGAAGATCGAAAAATTGCCCGTTTGAAATATTTAATCGCGAATTGGGGCGTCGAAAAATTCCGCAAGAAAGTGGAAGAGTATTACGGTTCGCCATTGCAAGATGCACGCGATGCAGAAATTACCGGCGTCGATGATTACATGGGCTGGCAAGAACAAGGGGATGGCAAGCTGTTTGTCGGTCTTCAAATTGAAAATGGACGCATTAAAGACGAAGCAGATTTGCACATCAAAACGGGCTTACGAACTATTCTGGAAAAGTTCAACATGCCGGTCCGTCTGACGGCGTTACAATCGATGATTTTGTGTGATATCGATCCAGCCGACAAAGACGAAATTTCACAACTACTGCAGGCACACGGCATTCGCCCCGCGGAAGATTATTCGGTCTCACGCCGATTCGCTATCTCCTGTCCTGCCCTGCCGATGTGTGGCCTTTCCGTCACCGAATCGGAACGTGTCATGCCTCAGTTTATGGATCAATTCGATGCAGAACTGGAAAAACAGGGACTCTCAAACGAAGTCATCAGCGTTCACATGACAGGCTGCCCGAATGGTTGCGCCCGCCCTTACACGCCAGATATCGGATTGGTGGGCCGCTCTGTTGGGAAATATACGATCTTCCTGGGAGGCAACACGCGTGGCACGCGACTCGGTTTCATTTTCCAGGATCAGGTTCCATTCGATGAAATTGTGCCACGACTTTCACCGGTAATCAGTTACTATAAACAACAACGAGAACCAAAAGAAACCTTCGGCGATTTCTGCAATCGAATTGGAGAAGAAGCACTGGTCAAGCAGTTCACCGAAGCCGCCTGATTTGCGATAAAAATAATGCGTCTTCAAGTCTTAATTTTTGGGTTAGTATCTTACAACTAACATACAAGACACTGAGGCAAAGCAAAAAGAAGAGAAGAAAAATATTTCAAGTGGTTTCATTCGTTCAATCGAATCTCATTTGTTATAGAACGCAATTTTTCCCGGACAGTATTGGGCGATGCCCCAGGCTATGATAAGATTGGCCTTCAGCCAATAAAAAACGGCTTGAAATTACTGGCACATAGAATCCGGTAGAGGAGCGGTTCGCTGGAGTCGATTGTGCAAGAACTGAACCGCGTATTGATCGGTTGGTTTGGCTACTTTCGGCATTGATGCTGGACGATCTTTACGGACCTGAATGCGAAAATCCGCAGCCGTCTTCGACGGTTGCTGCTGAAGCGTCATCGGAAGAACCGCACGCACGGTTCGGACGGAGAGGAGTTCGGCGAAACCGAACTTCCCTACCCCTATCTACATTGGTTCCGGTTTATCCGAATTAGGACTGGTCCGGTTCTATCAGGCCAAGATCGAGTAGGCGTTCGATCATTTTTCTTGCGACCGGCCCGGCGTTTTTTCCGCCTGATCCTCCCTGTTCCAATAGCACAACAATGGCATAACGTGGCTGTTGAGCCGGGACGTAACCGATGAACCAGGCGTGAGAAGGATTGTCGATGCCGGTTTGTGCGGATCCCGTTTTTCCTGCGACAGCGACCTGCTTCATCGCCACTGTTTTGTGTGCGGTCCCTTTCGGATTTTCGACAACCTGTTCCAAACCTTCCCGGACAATCGATAATGTTGCAGAGGAGATGGATAATTTCCGGACAGGTTTTTCTGGAAGAAGCAGCGATTCAGGCGAAGCCTGCCTTGATTCATCACCAGGTAAAATCCGGCTCACCACGTGTGGCGTGACCAACTCGCCGCCATTGGCAACGGCAGCCATCAGTTTGACCATTTGTAGCGGCGTTACCGTCAAATAACTTTGCCCAATCGCTAATCCCAGGTTGTCCCCCGGATACCAATGACGTTTCGATTTTCCTTGATTATCCGCTGGGGAAGGAACCGAGCCACTTTTTTCATACGGAAGATCGATACCGGTTGGCTTGCCGAATTCAAAATTCTCGCACCATTTCACCAAAGGTTCAGGGCCCATTTTGCGAGCTGCAGTAAAGAAATAGACATTGCATGATTGAGCCAGCGCATCGACCAGACCAATTTTTCCATGACCTACTCCTGCGGACCGAAAAATCGAACATCGATGACTCTCCGGCGTATCCAAATAACCTTTGCAGATAATCGGTTCGGTCGGAATCCCCAACGATTCACAAAACGCAATCGCGGTCAGCGGTTTGAATGTGGAACCGGGGGCGATTGCAACCTGTGTGATGCGTGAAAGCAGTGGGGTGCGTTGATCGCTGGTGAGCCGTTTCCAATGTGTTGCATCACCGGTTGCCATCAGCGATAAATTGGGACGCGGAGCGGTCGCTGCTGTAAGTAGTTCGCCCGAATAAATATTCATCACCAGCACAGCCCCTGAAGTCGGTTCCGAATTCTCACTGCTTCTTTGTCCCGCAGGCAACGGCGGAACGAGCGATTCTTCCTGTGGAATGAGATGATCAAGCAATTCTTCGGCTGTGCGCTGCAGTTGACTGTTAATGGTAAGTACCAGATGATTACCTGAACGCGAAGCACGGACTGGATTCGTTTTCAGAATTTCCCCGCGTCTATTTTTTATCAATTCGCGTTTTCCGGGCAGCCCTCGCAGTGTGATGTTGTACGTTTTTTCAACGCCCGATTCGCCTTGCCGATCTCCTGTTTGGTACGAAAGCGGATCGCCTGTTTGCAACTCCTTCTTTCGTTTTCGGATTTGATCATCACGCATCGCTCGGCGAACTCCAATCACGTGAGCTGCCAGCGAACCGCCCGGATAGACTCTGCGGGTTTTTGTAATGATTCGTGTTCCCGGAAATTCTGTTGGATG
>JAJRTM010000406.1 GCA_024278285.1 Planctomycetota bacterium | reverse complement strand
TTTTTGACTATATTTCCGCATCGGAAACCTCCTTCAAAAAATGGAAAAAAGAACACTTTGACGTATCAAAACGCCACGAATGCGAGATTGCAGAAAATTGCAAAACAGATATGAACACGCACCCTGTGTACAGCGTACTGTCAGAGACGAAAAAAACAAGACTAAATGCAAAAAAACAAATTATTCATTTTGCCAGTAAGATACTGTTTTGCCATCAAACAACAAAAACGAGTAAACACGACGCACTGCGTAAAAAAACTTGTCGTATTGAAAACTGCTGACTCTACCGGATTCTATGTGCCAGTAATTTCAAGCCGCTTTTTATTGGCTGAAGGCCAACCTCATCATAGCCTGGGGCATCGCCCCAGGAAAAAGGATCAGATTCACTTATTGGCTGAAAGCCATATTCAATGCTTTTGTTTATGGCTTTCAGCCAAAGGGGCTTATCTTGATCTTTTCCTGGGGCGATGCCCCAGGCTATGGTGAAAGAGGCTTTCAGCCAAAAAAACAGTAAAGCCCGACAGTAATTGCTTGCTTGATGCAAAGCGATTATTGCTCACTCAAACCGGCACATAGAATCCGGAAAACTGGTTCATCCGACTAACCGCTGGTGAAAGCTATCGATTACAGGACGCCAAACGCCGTCGGACAAAAAGTTCAAGCGGCAAGCCAAGCAGGACGAAGCAAAAAAAGGGCCAACCTTTCCTGCGAACCCCAACCACCCTCGCTGGAATATCTTCCGAATGTGCAGTTCACCTCATCAATGACCTATTTCAAGTCAGTCTCAACTGCACCCAGAAAACGACAGCTATTGTCATCCAGGCACTAATAATCTGCTGACGATGTTTGGACATTTTGCGTAACACCTTGTAGCATAACACAGTGACGGTAACCCCAGCGCACTTTGACAACACAGAGTGCGTCACAACGCACCCTATTATCTTTTAAGGATAACAATGACCGCAACAGACCTTGGGTTGACTCACGAATTACTAACCGATCTTTTTCCGCAACCACAATCAACCGATGAGTGGGAACAGTATCTGCTTTCTGATGAACAGTTAAGACAGTACAAAGAAAAAGGGTACGTTCATGGCGTGCGGTTACTGAATGATCGCCAGGTCGATGCGCTGCGAACGCAACTTTCGGAAATGGTGCAACCGGATCATGAAGGGCATCAGTTTTTTTATGAGTATCACAGCAACGAATCGAGCAACGAAAATTCGACGCTGTTTCATGCTTTGGGAGCCTGGCGGGTTCGGTCGGCTTATCACGATATCCTTTGGAATCCTGCGTTCCAAATGGCAGCGTATCAATTGATTGGCGCGGGCTGCCGACTATTTCACGATCAGCTTTTCAGTAAACCAGCCAAGCATGGCGGTGTCATCGCGTGGCATCAGGATTATTCCTACTGGACGTGGACAACACCGATGTCTCATTTAACCTGCTGGATGGCGATTGACGATGCAGATATCGAAAACGGCTGCATGTACTACATTCCGGGCAGTCACAAATGGGGGCTACTCGATAAAATCGATCTGGGGGGCGACATGGAAGGAATTCGCAAATTGTTGACTCCCGAACAGATCGAAGATTTTGACAAGAAAATTCCGATTGAAGTTAAAAAAGGGTCCGCAAGTTTTCACCATCCGCTACTGATGCACGGCTCTTACGAAAATCGCTCCGACCGTTCTCGCAGAGCAACGCTGATCAATGTCTTTGCAGATGGCGTCATTTCCAATCAGGAAGGCGATACCCAACCCGGTTCCGATAATTATCCACAGATTCCCCCAGGCGAAAAAATGCAGGGCGATTACTATCCATTATTGGTAAACCCCGAAAAAAACTTCGGCTCGTTTGTTGAATCGATTCACACGATTAACGATGTCTGATAATTCAAGTACTTTAACCGTGGAGATGTGCGTGCAAAAGGGGCCTACTTGGATGGCTTAATTTGCGTTAAAAATGGTCCCACCGTAGCAAATTTCGCATCGTGTAGTTTTTTCTACCACATTATGCGGCGGCGAGGATACTGACGGTGAACGATTACGGACGTATTCGGCGGGGGTGCACATTGGGGTTTGCATATTGTCTGTAGCTACCGTCGCCAGACGGTGGAGAATAGATATCCAACGAATCCACGCTCTGGCGAGCGTAGCTACTTCTTACAATTTACCGCGCAAGCCTCAATGTGCACCCATTCGGCGGTCTCATCGGGACGGGATGAGCATTCGGGAACTTGCCCGGAGGTTTAATCATTCCCTGCGTTAAATTAGTGAAGTTCTGAGTGGTTCGGGTGAACCGGGATCTTACCCAAAGCGCAACACGCAAGCGGTTCCCCAATGGAAGCCGTTTCAAGAAGCGATTCTCGATATGCTCAAGGAGGATGAAAATTCTCCGCCGAAGCAGCGTCACACGATAACGCACATTCACAGGCGGCAAGAGATCAGTCAAGACGAAGTAAAAAACCAACCGTTCCTGCCAACCACTGCCTGCCAAAGTCAGCCTCGCAAGAATCTCCCCGCAACCAGCGCTACACTTTTTACCCGCTCGGCACTCTGTTTTCTGACCGTTGTTTACACATTTGATACCTTGCCTTATTGTCAGGTACTACACCGCGTGGAGCAAGTCGAGCAGCGCAGCCGAACCGAAGACCTCAAAATTTTCTGTGTTCGATTTTTCTTCATCTGACCTGCCTGGGGCAGATTGTTGTTCAGGCTTTGACTGAGTCTCGGAATTCTTGCTTTCTTGGGGGCTTACCCAACGGCTCGTGTAGCCTGAATCTACCTCGCTTTTGTTGATTGATTCAGAAGCAAATGCTGGCGAAGCAGCGGGAGGAGGAGTAGCTGGTGCTTCTGGTCCGATGTATCTGCCTGAAAAAACAGACGTCCAATTTAATGCGGAGTTCCATTGGGGGCCTGCTTCATTCAGGAAGTTACTTCCTTGTGAAATCAAGTTGTTCCACTGACCCGCATCATTGCGAGCGGCAAGATCATCTTTGCCATCGGCATTGAAGTCGGCGACAACGACATCATTCCAATTCTGTGCGACATTCCACTTTCCCCAAAACTTGGTCAGAAATCTGTTGCCTTTTGAGATGCCAATCCACCATTTGTTGCTGTCTCTGCGACCAGCGATATCATCTCTGCCGTCACCATCGAAGTCACCCACGACTACATCGTTCCAATTGCCGCTGGTTGTCCACTTTTTCCAGGATCTTGTTTTGAAAGAATTTCCCAGCGACAGGCTGGTTCTCCAGATACCAGAATTGGCTCGCCCGGTGATATCAGTTCGACCATCTCCGTTGAAATCGCCCACAGAAACATCCTGCCAGGTAACCGCTTTACTCCATTGCCCCCACTTAGAATTAGTGAATTTTGTACCATTGGAAAGCCCGACGGTTAATTGTCCCGATCGGGCGCGACCGATGATGTCATCTCTGCCATCGTTATTGAAATCGCCAACGCGAATATCTTGCCAGTTGGCTGCTGCTTTCCATTTGGTCCAGGTTTTGGTTGTGAAGGTATTACCCTGAGATTCTGCGACCCACCAGAACCCGCCGGAATCTCTAGCGACTAAATCATCCAGCCCATCCCCATTGAAATCGCCAACGTTCACTTCGGTGGCATCATTAGCGATCCAGCCATTCCATTGAGAAACCGCCAGTGTCCCATCAGATTGTGCGATCCCCAAATACCAATTCCCATCCGTCGCCCAACCCGCGACATCATCGACGCCATCACCATTGAAGTCGCCTGTCACCGATGCCTTCAAAGTCGATGCTGGGAATTGCCCCCAGAAACTTGTCTGCCAATCCCCATCTTTTTGACTACTGACCCACCAGTTCCCATCTTCAAAACCGGTAATGGAAGAAACAGAAATCGTCCGATCAACAACGCTCACAACCGCAACGCCTTGTGAGCCATCTTCCAGCACATAGGAAAATGTCACTTGCCCTTTGTTGTTCAAGCCGTCGCGATTAGAGGTAAGATATATAGAATTACCAGTTGAATTTCCGGCAAAAGAAAAACTACTAATTGAAAGTCCATTTATTATGTCTCCAACACGGACAATTTCTGTAAGGCCTTTAACGTTATCGTAGAAAAACAAAGCTTTTCGTGTTTGCGTCCCCGTATCGCCATCAATATCTAAAGTTGTTGTAAACGCCATTTGACCGGAGTTATTCAAAGCAAATTTTCTTATCCACTTAATGGTAGCGTCACCTGCGGGCACGGTTTGCTCTACTCGAACGATCTGCTTGAGATCCCCATTGGAATCACCACGAAATAAAGCATATGTTTGCATGCCATTATCAGTACGACGAGCCTGGCCCATGAATGCAACATCACCAAAATTATTAATTACAACATGCCGCCCACTATTATTAAAATAAATTTCGCCGCCACCAATATTCTCACTGGTACGTACAACTTCTCGTATTGTTCCATTTCCTCTACGAACAAAAACACCTGATGAGATAATGGTTCCAGATGAGTCAGATATTCCTGACTTAAAACCAACATCTCCATTCCGATTGATTGAAACACCGAAATTACGACCACCTAGCTGATTCGAAAACTTATTTCCTGCGGTATTAAAAGTACTTTCTTCTTGTGCAACAGTCCTGAGCGTAGTTCCATCACTTACGTAAATCCCAATCAAGTTATCAGTATTATTATTAAATCCAATAAATGCTACTTGCCCAGCATCATTGATGGACGGGTTACCGAAGGATGTAAACGTACCTCCTGATGCCCCCGGTATTGTTTGTCCTTCCTGGACAATTTCAGTTATGTTCCCAGAAGCATTGCCGCGAAAGATGCCAGTATTATCAAGCAAGCCGTTATCTGTTCCGTCTAAGGTCTGACTGAAAGCAATTTGCCCGGAGTTATTAATTGCTGCTTCACGATTCCCATCAATAGGACCGAACTTGGCATTACTGCCACTTGAAGCCGGTGCATTGCCTCCCTCTTCCGCGATCAATCCCAAACTGTTGACTGTTCCACTCCCAACAAAATATCCTGAGTCCATTAGAGTAGTCGAATTATTAAAACTCAAAAACACTGCCTGCCCATTCTCGTTAAATGGCAAGATGTGCGGTCCAAAAATACCATTCCCTGCACCAGGCTTGTTGAACTTGGCACCAGCGATTTGCGGGATATCTTGATTCGTACGAGCAATCAAAGAAGTTCCTGATGAAGTTGTTTTGAATAGCCCTGTCCAACTGGCATTTTCGGTGTCAGTAATACTTGTCGAATAATAAAGAACCTCCCCAGAGTCATTGATAACGGAGCCACTTCTTCTAAACTGGTCAAACTCGCCATCATTTCCAGAGACACCCGGTGCAGCATCACCTGTTCTGACAACGATATCTTCAGCAGTGAAAATCCCCGACAGCAACATACGGTCTTCGAGAACCTGTACCTGCATGTTCCCATGATGCGAGTGGCATCTTCTTCGGTATTTGCGTGAACTGCATGAAGAAGTGGTTGATTTCAACAGACTTTGCAGTAATGGAAGCATGGTTGTCGTTCCTTTTGACTATTGTTACCTGTTAGAATTACGGCTTTTATCAATCAGTTCAAAGAACATCTGCAAACGCGGGATGAAAAACGTACATTAATATTCATCATGAACATTAAATCTGGAGTTTGCAATTAATGAGATGTTGATTTCCTGAAATTTGATTTAATAAGCCTTCACAGGTATCAATGCCATTTCGGAAACAAAACCCGACAGGCAATTTTCTTATTTTCTTGTTTTTTGCTACGCCTGCTGGATAAATCAGCAGTGTAGGGTGTGCTGTGCACACCAATTGTGGTTCACAGACACAATTGGACATAGCCATTATAGCATTCACAACTCTTCAATTGTGGTACGCACAGCGTACCCTACTTGCTGTCAGCCTGGAAAGTTTTAAGTTCAGCCTTCCACCGTTTCAGCCCCTCATCATCTCCCGTCAATTCAGACAGGTGAATCAGTCGGTTAACCGCTTCGATAATGCGAATATCGATTGCTGTTTGAGACGACTTCAATCCATTGTAGGCAGCAAGAAGTAAAGGTCGGGCTTTATCGTATTTCTGTTGCTCTAACAAAGATTCTCCCCACAGGGATTGAGCACTGAATGTTGCCCATGCAGTCGGTGCATTATTGCGGCGAATCTCATAGCCTTCGTGCAGCAAAGCTTCTGCTTGTTCGTAGTCTTTGCTTTCAAGCAAATCAGCCCCCAAATTGACAAGCTCCTGAGCCAGTTCAGTCGATTTTGGCTTATGTTCTTTTCTGGCCGATTGTAAATCGGCTTCGACACTTGCCATAAACATGTCATGTTTCCCTGACTTACGATACGCTTCCCGCAGAGCTTTACGGGCCCATGTATGCTTGAGGTTACTCCGACTGAGTTCCACCGGCTTTGTTAACATCAAAATCGCTTTGTCAAACTGGTCAAGCTGGTTGTAAAGGTAACCAAGATTAATCATGCTGCCGATTGTTGCCTCAGCGTTAGAGCCAAGTCGGTTTTGACGGATATTCAGAAGCTCTTCAAACAGTGGGATTGACTCTTTAATACGCCCGGTTGCTTCGAGAGCATGGGCAAGTTGACTGACTGCATTGAACGTTTTCAAGTGATCTTCACTCGCAATCATACGAATCCATTTAAGCTGCCGTTTAAGCAGTGGGATTGCCTTTTCTTCCTGTTCAATTTTCAAATACCCCCGAGCGAGGTTGCTTGCACAGGAAATCGAGACCGAATGTTCGGGCCCCAGTGTTCTATCAAAACCATCAAGGGCTCGTTCCAGTTTAGTGATTGCCTCATCACGCCGACTCATTTGCCAGAGGTTATCAGCCAGATTATTGAGACTGATTAACGTTTGGATGTGATCCTCACCAAGTTTTGCCTTTCTAGCCTTCCAGACTTTTCCAGCCAGTTCAGCAGCCTCTTTTCGTCGATTTCCAGCAGCAAGCACGCTCACCAGTACGCTTTCGCAGCCAAGAGTGTCAGGGTGATCTTCTCCCAGTTTGTCTCGCATCGCAGGCAAAGCCGCTTGCAGTAAGGCGAGAGCATCTTTGTTTCGACCAGCAACGTTATAAAGATTTGCCAGGTTGACCATCGCGATAAGGGTAAAGGGATGATCCTTACCCAAGTTTTCTTTTCTCAACCGAAGCACTTTTTCCAGCAAGGCCATTGCGTCTTTTTTGCGTCCCAGCTCGTTGTACATTTCAGCCAGGTTGTTCATGGTAGTTATGGTTTGCGAATTGGTTTCCCCGAGGTATTTCTGCATTTCCATAACCGTCTGCTCCATCAACGGCAAGGCTTCACTCCCCCTCCCAGCCGCCTGATAGACAGTCGCGAGATTACTTTTGGCGACTAACGCATCCGATTGAAATTCATCATGTTCTCCCTCAAGATTACTGGCAACCTCTTCCAACAATGAAATCGCCTGATCCAGGTTTCCGGTCCGCTGGTGCGTCATCGCCAGAATATTGAGCGACTTGGCCAGGTTTGCCTGGTTTTCTTGTGGATGCTGGCGAAGAATCTTGGTCGCTTCTTGGGCGGTGCTAATGGCCGCTTCGTATTCCCCCAAACCGAGAAAGGCTCTTGCAAGAGTTGTCAGTAATTCCGCTTGTCCCGGCTCATCCAGTTCAGAATTCTTCAAACTCTGCCGGGCATTGAACAGAACCTGCTTTGCAGTCATCTTCGAGTCAGAACCAGAGTTGGGATCCGCACTCAGAAACGAATCGGTAACAATTTTCAACACATCAGCAGAACGCTTGGCTGAAATTTCAGCTTCCGTTCGCGCAACGCTGGCGATCTGTTCCTGACGTTTCGCTCTTTCAGCTTCCTGATTTGCTTCTTCCGATTTATTTTCAGCCAGTTGTTTCTTTTCGATCGCGTCCTGTCTTGCCTCTCGTTCAAGAATTGCACTCTTATTGGCACGTAATAAACCATACGATGTCCCTGCAATTCCACCAATTAACAGAACGAAAATCGTCGAAACAATTGCAACCAGTGCCCGATTTCTGTGAATGAATTTTTTTGTTGTATAAACAAGAGACGGCGGCCTTGCATTCACAGGCGAGCCACTCAAATAATTCTCGATATCTTTTGCGAAAGCTGCGACTGATTCATAGCGATCTCCTTTTTCTTTTTCGAGTGCCTTCATCGCAATCCAGTCGAGCTCGCCAGAAAGTTCACTTTGGAAGCGAGACAAATCGATTTGGCGACATTGTGTTACTTCGCAGCGAGTTGATTCATCATAGGCACTCAGGCGACGACTTAGACGCTCCGGTTCGTGGGTGAGAACAATACTCAATTGTTCGTGCAGCCCGACCTGTCGCATCATTTCCCGTTGAATCGGTGTCGAGCCGACAAGTAATTCGTAGAGAATGACCCCCAGCGAATACAGGTCAGAGCGTGTATCGACATCGGCCCCCTCTGCCGAAGCAAGGTCGCGTCCAGACGGCTTTCTGCCAGCCTGTTCGGGACTCATATACAACAGCGTCCCTACGACATCATTCGCACCCGTCTGTAAGGAAAGATCGGTCAAGGAACCGCTGAGCCACTTGGCTAACCCGAAATCGACGACCTTCACCACCGATTCATTATCTTGAAATGCAATCAGAATGTTGGATGGCTTCAAATCGCGATGAATGATTGCTCGTTGATGCGCATGAACGACTGCGGAACAAACATCGAGAAACAGTTTAAGCCTTTCACGTAAAGACAATCGGTTTTGATTGCAATACTGA
>JAJRTM010000405.1 GCA_024278285.1 Planctomycetota bacterium | reverse complement strand
TAAAAAACTGGGTAACTGCAACGCGAAAGAAGATCTCGCCTCGACAATTAAAACCATGCAGATGAAGATGCCGACGAATAGAAAAAACATCGTCCCCAGACTGTTGGAAATCGCGGTGCGAGAATTATCAAAACTAATGGCCGAGTGCATCCCGAGCATCGCAGAAAAAAGGGAGAGCATTAAATAACCAGCCGTCACATAAAATGCCTGCGTTGCTTCAACGCCCCCTTGAGAGTAAATTACTCCCAGAAAAATCAAAGGCAATAAAATCGCCTCCTTCGCATTGTAAAAAACACCAGCCAGCTTTCCGAGAATAAAATCCTTCGCAGTAATTTCCGTCGCCAGCAGCACTTCCAGCGTCTGCCCATCTCGCTCGCTGGTGATTGATGTCACCGCCTGGGCGTTGATTAACATCAGCGACATCAAACCGAGCAGGATAAACCCCAGCCCTTGCCAGGAAACCATTCCCATCACCAATTCCGCAGAATCCGCTCCTCCTAGAACGGCGTATCCAATCAGAATCGAAAACAAAAGATACGCCAATTTAATCAGCACAATTTTTCGCCCGTAAGCTCTGGTCATAATCTCTCGCCAAATGATCGGCTGATTCCAAACCTGACGAGCCTTCCGCGTTCGACCACCTGTTTCGCCCTCTTTCACGGCGATAAAAACAGAGCGGGAAGGATTCCAGCGACGCAGATTAAAAATGGTCGCCACATTCAGAATCAACGCCAACCCAACCAGCACACTCAATGTATTCCAAAGCGAAAGATCTTCAATGCGGGTAATTCGTCCGGTCGAAAACGGACTGACCACTTCTGCCAAGGCACGATACGGATCGAGCGCCCCGATCCAGATTCCTGCTGCTGAATTCGCACCGACAGCAAAGGTGACCATTTCAACAATCGCCAAAAATGCGACCATTCCCAAAAAACTGATCGCGAGTGTTTGAAACGTTTTTTCCCGCCAGAACGCGACCAGCACTCCCCAACTTCCTGCCGCATAAATCGCCGCACCGGTAATCGCGATCGCCCAAATAATCTGTACCAGACTCACGCCCCCCAGTACAGAAATAAACACAAACAACGGAATCGAACAGCAAAGCAGAACAAGCACATTCAGCAAACTGGCAAATAGTTTACCAATGACAAGTTCGCGGTCTTTCAGGTCAGTCATCAAAAGTAAAATTAGAGTTCGGCGATCTTTTTCGGAAGCAACATTTCCTGCAGAAAACAGCAAACTGGCAAATAGAAGTAAGGTTAATTGCACAAACGCGAAAATCTGAAAAATATACGCACCAAACCGGGCGGTCGCACCAATACTACGATACTGCTGCCAGCCGAACGTCGCTTGAGAAGCGGTGTACAACAGAACGAAAAATGCGAAAAGATACCCCGCACGAATCGCATAAGATTTAAGCTGCCGCGGCGCGGTTAAAGCTTCGCGGGAAAATATCGGTCCAGCTAACAATGCGTTACCCTCGGTTAATTGCAGATAAAATAAAAAGGAAGAACTGAATAATGGATGTATTATACGGTACGTCAAAACAGATGAACTCGTTGATGATTCTTCAGAATACCCCACATCCCCCTCCCTCGGCAACGAGTGGCCTCTGTTTTTCGTTGTTTTTTATACTTCCCCACCCGATTATCCCGCACAAATTGAAGTGATTGCAGTACAGAGTGGTGAATTCGCCCATTTCTCATTATTGTGGAAGCTTCTATTTATATTGTTCGTGTAACTATTCAACTTTGGCGTAGGGTCCGCTATTGCGGACCACGCTGGAAGGTGGATCCTCCTATTTCGTGCGGTGGTCCGCAATAGCGGACCCTACGGACAACCTGAATTCTTGCAAAAACCACCCTCTGCTGAATAGTTACTTGTTCGTATAGAAAATAGTCCTATGAAAGTCGCTTTGTTCATCCCCTGCTATATCGATCAGCTTTATCCGGATATTGCGTGGGCTTCGCTGGAACTTCTTGAATCTTTTGGTTGCGAAGTCGAATTGCCCCGCGAGCCTGTCTGTTGCGGACAGCCGATGGCGAATACCGGCTGCTGGGAAGATGCCCAACCGCTGGCTCAAAAGTTTGTCGAAAAGTATGCCGAGTTCGATCATATCGTTTGCCCCTCGGGAAGTTGTACTTCGATGATCGTCAATCACTACGCCGATTTAATCCCAGAAGACGAAGCGTATTTGCGAATCAAAAAAAACACCTACGAACTCTGCGCGTTTTTAACCGATGTGATCAAAGTGACAAAACTGGATGTCTCTTTCCCTTATCGCGTCGGCTTGCATCAAAGTTGCCACGGCTTGCGAGAATTGAAACTCGGTTCTTCCAGCGAAATAATGGAGAAAGAATTCAGCAAAGCGCGCAGTCTGCTTGAGTTGGTTGCTGATATTGAACTGGCAGAACTGACACGCAAAGACGAATGCTGCGGCTTCGGCGGCACGTTCGCCATCAACGAAGAAGCAGTCTCCTGCATGATGGGGAATGACCGCATCCACGATCACGAACAAGCCGGCGTGCAAGTGATGACCGCAGGAGACATGTCCTGCCTGATGCACATGGACGGCTTAATCCGCAGACAGAAAAAACCAATCGCGATCATGCACATCGCCCAAATCCTCGCCGGCAGAAAACCAGATTCATCAATCAAACAATCGCCCGGCGAGCATGCCTAACAGCACGGCAGTCATTCCAAGAATCAGGTTGCTGGCGATGTTGAAAAAAGCCCAGTTAAAACTTTGGTCGCGAGCCAGCACAACGCTTTGATAGCCGAAGGTGGAGAACGTAGTCAGGGAGCCAAGTATTCCGGTGATCGCAAAGGCTCGAAATCTTTCCTGATTCAAATACCCCTGCATTTCAAGAGTGACTAGCAAGCCAATCAAGAAGCAGCCCAGAACATTCACAAACAATGTTCCTGCTGGTTCAAAT
>JAJRTM010000003.1 GCA_024278285.1 Planctomycetota bacterium | reverse complement strand
GTCGATTATGTTCTCGACTTTTTGGAGCAAGTAAAAAACGGTTCAGCCACAGCGTTTGATCGTATTCAATATATCGAACAGCCGACGCATCGCGATTTGAAAAAACACCCCGAAAATAAAATGCACCGGGCAGCGGAAATAAAACCGGTCGTGATTGATGAATCGCTGCTCGATTTGGAATCGCTGCTTTTAGCCCAGGAACTTGGCTACACCGGGGTTGCCTTCAAAGCGTGCAAAGGCCAAACCGAAACGTTACTCCTGGCTGCGGCGGCAATTAAACAGAACATGTTTTTGTGCGTTCAAGATTTAACTTGCCCCGGTTACAGTTTCTTGCACTCGGCTTCTTTAGCGGCTCGCATTCCCGGCGTTGCAGCGATTGAAGGGAACGCACGGCAATACTGCCCCGGCCCGAATGAACAATGGGCAAAAAAATATCCAGGCATGTTTAACATCACCAACGGGACAGTCGAAACCGCCCTGTTAAAAGGAAACGGCCTCGGCTTTTAGTAACTTACTCAATGAAATGCTACACAAGAGTGGCAGGATATTTTCAGGCGAGCCGGGGCTGTTAACCCCCGGGTTACTCTGCTGTTACAGATTGGTAACCAATTGGCACGCGAAAGTTACCCAGGTCATCACTGACCCGGCTCGCCTGATCTCTGTTTGGTTGCGGCTATGCCGATTGAGTTTTTTCTAGTTCCAGCTACTTCTTTTGGCTTCGTCATTTTACGAAACCGGTGGCAAAAAACCGGCGTTCGATTGCTTCGATATTGGGAACGGTGCGTCTGGCCCACAAAAGATGCAGGACTTCTTTTTCGGTTTTGCTCAGCCGCCAATCGAGATCGCTATGATGAAGCTTACGAGTTAGTTCACTCAGGCACAGGGCAGCACAGACCGAAAGATTAAAACTTTCGGTGAAGCCGACCATCGGGACCGTGATACATTCATCCGCCAGTTCCAACGCCTTGGCGGAGACTCCTTTTTTTTCGGAGCCGAACAGTAATGCGGTTGGCGTTTCAATCGATAAATCGTAAAGACTTTTCTGCGTTTCGTGTGGCGTGGCTGCGACAATACGATAACCTTGCTGCTTCAGAGAGGTTAAGCAATCTGTGGTCGGGCAGGATGGCTGATTCCATTTCTGAACGGTCAGCCATTTGTGTGCCCCGAGCGAAATTTCCTTGTTCACTTTCGCTTCGCAATCCTGTTCAATCAGATGCACATCCTGCACGCCAAAACAATCGCAACTACGCAATACCGCAGACGTATTATGCGGCTTGGTCAGGTTCTCCAAAACGACACACAAAAAGCGGGTACGGTATTCCAAAATAGACTCGAAACGCTCTCGACGAGCAGTCGTCATCATATTCTGCAGGTAATGCAAAAATTCCAGTGAAGTTTCATCCATTATTTTTGAACCAATTTGTAATTCCTGTGTCTGTTTTGAAGGAAGTGCGTCGAAATATCCCCAGCAGAACGGGTTCATTCTGATTATCTTTACTGGAATCAAATCTTCCTGATGTTTGCATGAGTCGCGAAGAAATTGACCATTCGTCGACTAAGAAATACGAAACAGCCGGAAGTTCGATTTGCAGACTTGAATCTGGACGAACTCTACAGTAATGTTAGGCTCTGATGCAAATCAGGGGAGACGTTTGGCTGTTCTCTTTTTTGTGGTGCCCATAGCTCAGTTGGTTAGAGCGCCGGATTGTGATTCCGGAGGTCGCGGGTTCAAATCCCGTTGGGCACCCTTTTTCATGCGCTTATTTTATTCTGACGATCACTAGAATCTACTTTTCAGCGTATTTCATCTCTTCGAGAGATTCAACATGAATATTATTGCACCTTTACGCGCCTTGCTGATCTCTGCATTATTGTTCGGATTCCTGACAAGCTGCACTTCCGATAAAACCGTTCAAGCTGAAGAACTAACCGTCGCTTTTTGGAATGTCGAAAATCTATTCGATGAATACCGCAACGCATTGACCAAAAATGAAGAAGTATTACGCAGCGATCAAGTTTCTTTGAAAATGAAAAATGATGCCCGTGTGATCAACCAGTTGGATGCTGATATTATTGGATTGGCTGAAGTCGAAAATCTTGATCTGGTTCGCCGGCTTGTCGATGGTTATCTGGCTCAGCGTGGCTACAAGCATATTGCACTGATCGAAGGGAAAGATACACGGGGAATCGATGTCGCTTTAATAAGCAGGTATCCGTTTCTGGCCACCACGATTGATATCCCCGGCTTCTCGCGTGACATCCTGGCTGCTCGATTTTCAATGAAAGGACAGCCGTTCTATGTGGTTGTCAATCATTGGAAAAGTCGCCTGCAGGGAGGAGAGCAGGTGCGGGTTCGTTCTGCAAAAGTTGCTGCGGATTATATAAAAAAGACCATCAGGCAATATGAAGGAAAAACTGTCCCGGTCATTCTGCTGGGCGATTTCAACGACACCCCCGCAGATAAATCATTGAAATATCTGGAACAGCAGGGGTTGACCAATACCATGCTGACAATCTCCAAAGCGAAACGTTGGACGCTCGGGTATTATAATCGTGATTCAAAGAAAATGGAGTTGATGTGCTTCGATCAAATTATCATCAATTCCGAAGCGAAATCAGGAACAAAAATCCGCTGGAAGAAAACGTCGGTTGTTCGCCCGAGTTATATGATCAGCCGACGTAAAATCAGCGGCGTCAACCATGCCCTGCCGCTGGATGACTACAAAGACCGCATCGGCTATTCCGACCACTTCCCGGTGATTGCTACTTTTGAAGTGCTGGGCAAATAATACAGCACAAGAGCCGCCTGTTTGCAACATGCGGCTCTTGTTGGTGAAATTACTCAGCAATAAACATCAATCAATTTCAAAGCAGTACAATCGTGAACGATCTGTCACGAATAATTTTCCGTTGGCGATTGAGGGAGTGCTGTAGATGGAGGAGTCGAACAGTTTTTCTGCCAGGACTTTCTCTTCTTTTCCTGAAGCGAGAATAACCATGTCGCCATCTTCATCGCCGAGGAAGACTTTGCCGTCGGCAACCATTGGAGATCCCCAGATCGCAGCAAACGCATCGTACTCCCAGTATCGTTTTCCAGTTTTGAAATCGATACAGTGCAAAAAACCGCTTAAATCAGGTGCGTAGACTAAACCATCTGCAATCGCGACGGTCGAAATGGTTCGTCGGTAGATTAAACTTTTCTTTCGACCGGTAATCGTACCATCTTCATCAACTCCACCCAGATGCCAGATTTGGCCGGAGTTTGGGTTTGGTTTTCCATCTTCAAGTGTCGGGCTGATGTCTCCTTTTTTGGTGGCATCAATTCGATAAATATGCCCAACGCCTTCGCCATGTTCGGGATCTTGTCCGACAGAAAGAATGACACTGTTATCTTTGAAGACAGGAGTTGAAATGATGGAGTTGCGAGTTCCGCGACCGCCCAGTTCCCATTTGGAATCTTTCGGGTTCATGTCGAACTTCCAGATGATCTCCCCTTTTTCGGCATCAAAAGCGTACAGCCAGCCATCGCCGCCCGGCATGTAAACCTGGGCTTTCCCGTTCACAATTCCCACGGCCGGAGAGGACCACTGACCATGCAGAATTTTATCGAATGGCTCATTATTTTCCCAAACGAGTTCGCCCGTATTTTTATTCAGACACAAAAAGCAGGGGGACCGCGGGGCGGGAACTTCCAGGTGGGCTTCGTCAACGCCGTTTGAAGTGAGCAGGTAAATGAAATCTCCATGAATTGCAGGAGAACTGGTTGCCAGGTTGTGCGGGAAGACGCCCAATTCATCGATCATATCGAACGACCAGATGATATCAGCATCTTCTTTTTCCTTATCAACTTCTTCTTTGTATGGGCCATCGTTTTCGTCATCGTAAAATCCTTCGACATCGATACACATTACTTCGCAGCGATTCGTGACGACCCACATTCGTTTCCCTTCAACACAGGGGGTCGAACAAATCCCCTGTTCGGGCCAGTCGTTCACTCGGCCTTGAGGGAGTTTTTCCCGTGTCAATTGCCAGAGGAATTTCCCGGTTTTTTCATCGAAGCAGAGAACCGTACCGCGGTCTCCCTTATGTTTGGGGCGATACTCTCCGCCGTTGTTACTTCCTACGAAAACACGACCGCCGGCAATGACAGGATTGCCGTAAGTTTGGGAACCGAGCCGAGCCGTATAAACGAGCTTCTTTCCCTTAGCCACTTCGAGAGCCGGTTCAAATTCGATGGAAACCGGAGTCGTCATATTCACCATATTGCGAGAAGAATCGCCTCCCCACATCGGCCAGTCTCCCGTGATATTCTTCTTCGCGGCAGGAATTATGGATTCGGTTTCACTTGTTTTGGGAGCGGCTGGTTTTGGTTCTGGTGTTTTCGTCTCCGGCATTTCAGGAGCAGGTTCTGGCGTTGAAGTATCTGCAGATGAACCTGCTTCTTCGTTGCCATTTGCAGGCGGTTTTTCTGCTGGTTTACAACCAACCCATACCAATGTAGTGAGAAGCAATAAAGCGTATTGCCAATTTTTTGATGACTGTAACGTCATTGATGATTTCCTTTTTTAACTGCGAGGTTTTTCAAGCAATGCTACTAGAACTGTCTTGATTTGAACTACTCTGTTATTATCTGCGTAGGATGGCGTGCTTGCACCCATCAAATACGATCTCCACTACTTATAAACTAATACCGTATCAATCTCATGTCGGTGAATCTATCTATTGCCGAATCAAAATAATTTCAATTCTTTTCTATGATTAAAAACAACTCGGCACGCGAAGATGGGTACAAGCACGCCATCCTACGAAACTAATACGGTCGATTTGGCCCGCCAGAGCGGACCCTGCGAGGTCGTCGATTTTATTTTTCCGGGGTGACAATAACGTTATCGAAATAGGATGTTGCCAGGGCGTAGGTGTAAAGTCCGGGGCTGCCGTTGAGATTCGGATGAGGATCGACCGCATCGATCAGCCAATCTTTCGGCTCCTCTTTGCTACGATCCCAGACTTTGCCCAAGACGTGAGCTTTGCCATCTTTAATTTCGACTTTCATTTTCATCGTGTACCAGATATCAGGATCGGATCGGAATTTGACTTCCTTCGCCATTCGTTTATGTGGTGCCCAACTCTGAATAGCCAGCTTACCACTGTTCCCTTTAAGAATTAAGTTGTAACGCTGGGCGGTGATGCCGATGCTGGGGAGTCTCCGTTTTTCTTCCTTCAATAGTACATCCGCCTGAATGGTATACCCTTTCATATCGGGGGTGCCAATCCACATGTATGCAGAAGGGCGACCACGTCCGGTAGATTTCACCAACGCTTTTTCGCCATCGACTTCAGCAGGTTTGAGTTTCAAAATGCATTGATCCAGGTGGGCGGCACTTGTTTGCCTTTGTAATTATTGAAATCCCATTTCCAGGTGCCTGCGGGGAAATAACGAACACGGGCAGAGGTTGTTAAATCGCCCACTTTGGCAATGACAACGCCTCCCTGTTCTTTATCTGCTCCTTCAAAAACGAGTTTATTTCCCTGTGCTTTGCCCGCAGAGATATTTTCCTGCGGTTGCAGTTCGAAATCGACTTTTTTCAGGAACCGACCATTTTTGTCGTAGGCTCGACATTCGTAATCAATCGAACCGCTGCCTGTAACACGGGCTTCGTAAGGGATTAAACGGAGTGTTGCAATTTCATCTCCCCCGCTTTTTTCCGGTGCGAGGGGCGGGATTGGATCGGACCCCGGTTTTTTCTTTTCATCACTGATGCAAATCAAACGATCTCGTGTGCAGAAGTAAATTTTCCCGTTGGCAATCGCAGGCGAACCGTAAATTTCATCCGTTCCTTCTGCTTCAGTTGCGAGAAGTTGCACATGCGAGAGGGTTGCGCATTTTTCCCGGCTTGGTTTGAGGATGTGAATGTTGCCGTTCACTTCCATGACATACAATTTTCCATCTGCCCAAACGGGAGAACCTTTTCCGACTGTGCCGAGCGTATGTTCCCACAATCGCTTGCCGGTTGGTGCATCGAAGGCGAGTAACTTTCCGCTATCGGTAATGACATACAAAATGTCATCTTTCACCAACAGCGAACCGTATCCCGCTTTGATGTCATCGACACGCCAGACAGAATGAGATTCCGTCACATCGCCCGTTCCAGTCGCATCGATACATTGCACACGACCAAATGCCGCGTTATCGATGTTATCTTCGCCATGAGAAATGAAGACAAGCTTTCCGTCGGTTACCGCAGAGGCATTCAAGCCTCGCTTGGACATCCGAAATCCCCAGATCGATTCTCCCGTTCTCGCATTGATCGCATAAATGCCCCCATCGGAATTGCCGCCAATCAGCATCCGCTTGCCATCGATAACGGTCACAATCGGGCAGGAATAGTTGGTGTCGTAAGGTTTGCCGCCGGGGGCAGAGGTCCAAAGCAGCTTGCCTGTTTTTTTGTCGAACGCATAATAAGTTTGCTTCGGCGGCGGGACCGCAGTTTTCCCCCAGTTCAAGGTGAGGTAACTGACGATTACCCGATCTTCATCGATAATCGGCGTTTGTGTTCGCCCGCCGTAACCAGAGATCTTGCCGTACTCTTCAAACAGCGAGTATTCCCAAAGAACTTTCCCATCCGGGTTGTAACATCGAAAAATCCCGCTGACCGAGTGCATGTAAACGTTACCCGTTTCGGTATCGCCCACCATCGATGCCCAACCAACGCGCGGGGCGGGGATATCGGTTTGGAAGACGTTGAATTTATCGGTCCATAAAACTTTGCCAGTTTCTGCATCCCAACAGACAACCTGTTCCTGGGCGTTAATCAATTGCTTTGGGTCTGCGACATCGTCAGCGGTTCTGCAATTCAAATAAACGCGACCATTCAAAACGATTGGCGTACTTCGCCCACCAATTTCAGAAACCCACTTCACATTCTTTTTCGATTCCAAATCCCAACTGTCAGCCAGATTTGTTTCTCGAGAAATGCCGTTCATTTCCGGGCCACGCCAATGGGCCCAATCGCCTGCTGAAACCGCGGTAGCGACCAACAGGCATAAACCGATTCCTGCCAGATGTGTTAATTTCATGGGTGATTCCTTTTATATTGCAATTTAAGCATAATTCAATGTGAGAATTGTATTAAGGTGAGTACACGCGGGTCTACTGAGTCTATGCGTCCGCGTGGTGAATGTAAACGATTTGCGAAAAAAACAGTAGAATTTCACTATTTTGACAACGCCGCCTCAAACCGCTTGGCATTACTCTTCATTTCGTCCAAGACATTTTCTTCAAGTTGTCCGTTGCCCAACGGTTTAATGACGACGATTTTGATGCCGCGTTTGTCGAGTTCTGCTTTTGTTTCGGCTAGTGGTTCATCTTCCCAGATCATGAAGGTTGCTTTATTTTTTTCTCGCAGTTTGTCGAATTGTTCCCACTCTTTTTTCGACAGTTTCTGTTCCGGTTCCCAATGGAGTGAGGCAACTTTCCAGCCGTATCGTTTTGCCAGATATTGATAAACCGGATGCGAAGCGATCAACGGATGATCCCCCAGTTTTTTTGATGCGTCTTTCCATTGTTGATCGAGTTGATCCAATTCTGCGTCCAGTTCTTTTTCTCGCTTCAATATTTCCTCACGTTGGCCAGGCAGCAACTTGATTAACGTTTGAGTGACCACATGAATTTGTTCGCGTAAAAGAATCGGATCGAGCCAGGTCGTCGAAGCGATTCCGGAATGAGAATGCGATCCTTCGGGACCATGCTGATGCGTGATGGCATCTTCAACCTGAATCCACTGATCGTGAAAGCCGCGTGATGTGATTGCCAAATTCAAAGGCGATAACGTTACCCGTTCCTGCCATGGCTCGTGATTGGCTCCGTTGAGAAGAACCAAATCCGCCTGCTGCATCGCCGTAATTTGTGCATCGTCGGGGCTCCAGTAAGCAGGATCTACATTTCCAGGAACTGGATATTGCAAATCGATCCACTCACCAGCCAGTTGATGCGCCACATTCGCCAGCGGATAATTCACCGCGATCACCACCGGGCGAGGTTGCTCAGAATCATCCCCTGTCTTCGCCTGTTCTTCGCCAGCAGGTTCACACCCGGCAGCAATGAAAAGGATTGTACTTAAAACCAGAAACTTCCAATTGGTATAAACTTTTCGACACTCCAACATGGCGATTCTTTTCTTAAATGAAAGTGACATCAAACGATGGCTAATCGACAGCATTCTAGCCGGCTCACTTGAGAGTTAATCTCGACACAGCTATAAAGAGACTCTCTTTATTTTTCATCTACCTACTGTAACAGGATTTTTGTCCGATGCCAGAGCGTCCCTTGGTTGTTGTTACTGATTTTATTTCGGAACCATTAGATTACGAACGCAAGATTCTGGGCGATGTTGCAGAAGTTGTTGCGGTGGAAGCGACCGATGAATCGCAGCTTGGCGATATTGTTGACCGTGCAGTCGCGATTATGGTTTATCATGCGATTTCTCTTTCTGCGAAAACGATTCGCTCTCTTAAGCAGTGCAAACTGATTGTGCGTTGCGGAGTCGGTTACGATAATGTTGATGGTCAAGTTGCCCGAGAAATGGGAATCCCGCTGGCCAATGTTCCCGACTACGGCACCGAAGAGGTTGCGGATTCTGCTATCGGAATGGCTCTCTCGTTGACGCGGGGCATCCATTTTATGAACAACCGTTTGCAGCGATCCAGCGGTGAGTGGTCTTACTCGCAACTTTCGCCGTTGCACCGTTTACGGGACAAAACATTTGCGATTATCGGACTGGGACGCATTGGCACCGCGACCGCACTGCGAGCCAAGGCTCTCGGCTTTCGCGTTCTGTTTTACGATCCTTACACGCCTCAGGGAATTGATAAAGCACTCGGCATTAAACGAGCCAATTCGATCGATGAACTTGTGCAGGATGCTTATGTGCTCAGTTTGCATTGCCCATTGACGGAAGAAACCAGCGGAATTGTTGATGACAAACTTCTTTCCAAGATGCCGGCTGGTGGTTATCTTGTTAACACCGCACGAGGCGGATTAGTGATGCCCCAAACCGTTTTGACCGCGATCACTTCCGGGCAACTGGCTGGGGCAGGCATCGATGTTTTGCCCATCGAGCCACCCGAAGCAGATAACCCGCTCATCACTGCCTGGCGAGACCCCGCGCATCCCGCTTACGATCGTGTCATCATCAACCCACACTCTGCGTTCTACTGTGAACAGGGACTGGAAGATATGCGTGTTAAAGGGAGCGAAAACTGCCTGCGAGTTTTGCGAGGCGAAGACCCCGTCAATGTCGTTAACTGAGAGGAATTGCATGATAACTGTTGTCACTTCGACGCTCTGTTTTCTTGGCTGAAGGCCAAAATTATCATAGCCTGGGGCAACGCCCCAGGAACAGATGTGTCGTCTACCTTTTGGCTGAAAGCCATAAACAAAAGCATTGAATATGGCTTTCAGCCAAAAAGAGCAATCATGCAATTTTACCTGGGGCGTTGCCCCAGGCTATGGTGAAAGAGGCCTTTGGCCAAAAAAACAGATAAATCAGACAGTAATTGTTCGAGCGATCCTAAGAGGAATTGCGTAATGTTTCAAACCGTGTTACCGAAAATAATCTTACTCGGCACCGGCTTATTGATCGGCCTGGCTCCAGAGATTTCTTTCTGTGAAGAAAAAGAACCGCAGCAAGCCTGGAATAAAATATCGCCTTATTTTTCTCCTGCGAAACAGTGGGAAAATAAATATGGCAGTTATCGATCACCACTCATCTTCAATGATAGCACTCCAGTCAAAACCGCAACTCAGTGGAAACAGAGACGTAGCGAAATTCTTGCCGACTGGCAAAAAATGCTGGGGCAATGGCCTGAATTGAACAAGACACAGAAGCTGGAAATTCTGGATACCACTCAGCGTGAAACTTTCACGCAACATCGAGTCCGCTTTGAATGGATTCCCGGTCAGCAGACAACCGGCTATCTTCTTGTTCCGCAAGGCACCAAACCGAAGCCGGCTGTGATATGTGTTTATTACGAACCCGAAACAGGAATCGGGCTGGGGAGTCCGCTTCGAGATTATGCGTATCAACTTGCCAAACGAGGCTTTGTCACGCTTTCACTGGGCACAACCGAAGCAACCGCAGCGAAAACTTACTCACTGTATTACCCCAGTATTGAAAACGCGAAAGTGCAGCCTCTTTCGATGCTTGCCTGTGCATCTGCCAACGCCTGGTATGCCTTATCAAATCAAAAGCAGGTTGATAAAAATCGTATCGGTATCGTGGGGCATTCGTTCGGCGGGAAGTGGGCGATGTTTTCATCCTGCCTGTTCGATAAATTCGCCTGTGCGGCCTGGTCCGATCCCGGCATCGTCTTCCAGAATGATCGCGGTTCGATCAATTATTGGGAGCCGTGGTATCTCGGTTATCATCCCAAACCGTGGCGAAAACGCGGCCTAATCACCAAAGAAAACCCGGCTTACGGCTTGTATCCCAAACTGATGAAGCAAAATCGAAACTTGCATGAACTGCACGCGTTAATGGCACCGCGTCCCTTTTTGGTTTCGGGTGGTTCTGAAGATCCGCCTCAGCGATGGGAAGCATTGAATCATTCAGTTGCAGTCAACAAATTGCTGGGATACAAAAACCGCGTCGGCATGACGAACCGCCCCAAACATGGTCCCACTAAAGAATCAAACGAAATTATCTATTCATTTTTTGAACACTTTTTAATGCCAAATTGATGAGGACATCTATGACGCAATCTGCTCCCCCGCAATTCCCACGCCTGTGGTGTCCTCCCTTAACGCATTACAAAACGAATGGCGAAATCGATGTCGAACGCATTACTGCGCATTGGCAGTTTATGCAGCCGCACGTCAATGCGTTTCTTGTTCCCGGCTCCACGGGAGATGCCTGGGAAATGAGCGACGCCGAAATCAACACTGTTCTGACTTTATCCCTCGATCTGACGCAGAAACTAAATTCGCAATTACTACTGGGTGCCTTGAAAAGTGATGCTGCGAGTACGCTGGCATGTATCGAACAGATGCTGGGGCAACTCAAATCATTTTCCGGCAAGCAAGATTCTTTACAGGCGATGCAGGCTTCTCACGTTTGCGGTTTTGTGATCTGTCCGCCAACAGGGAATGATATTTCTGAAGCAGCGATGGAAACTGCGATGCGTGCTGTTTTGGAAACTGGTCTTCCCATCGCTGTTTATCAGTTGCCTCAAATTACCGAAAATGAGATGTCGCCTGATCTTGTGACTAAGCTGGCGGAGGATTATCCAAACCTGCAACTCCTGAAAGATTCCAGCGGCGAAGATAAAGTTGCCAAGGCAATTCACACAACCAGTCGGCTGTTTCTTGTTCGTGGAGCAGAAGGGAATTATGCAGATTGGTTGCAAGAAACGGGCGGCCCTTATCGCGGCTTGTTATTAAGTACCGCAAACAGTTTTCCAGAACCACTTCGAAGAATTATCGACCTGTTGGAAGCGGGAACCATTGAAGAGGCTCAAAAAGTTTCCGCTCAGTTAACTTCTGCTGTTAATCAGACGTTCGAGTTGGTCGCCTCCCTTCCCGATGGCAATGCGTTCGCCAACGCCAACAAAGCGATTGATCACTTCATGGCCTGGGGACCAGAAGCAGAATCGACGCCGCCACCAAAACTGCATGCAGGCTCGCTCATTCCCGAAGATATTATCCATCAAGTTGCAAACATCCTGAAGAAATCAGAGTTATTCCCCTCGCAAGGATACCTTACCAGAAATTGAAAATGTAATCTGGTTGATTTCGATGAACAAAAAGTGGATAATGTTACAAGCTGCTTACTGCACCATGACCACCTTTGAACGACACCTTAAACATTGACGGAGAGAATCAATGCGTAGAATATTATCTGCTTTTATCCTGCTTGTTCCCATTCTAATCGCTTCACAATTACAAGCCAAATCGCCCATTCCTGTTGAACAGGTCGCGACCATGGAATTAATTACCGCTGAGCTGGAAAGCCAGTTGGAAAAAGTGAGTGACCTACTCGAAGACCCCGAAGAATTCGATGAAAATCAAGAAGATATCGCCCAAGCGGGCGGCGTGATTGCGTGTGTCTCACAAGCATTGATTGAACACCCGGAGCGAAATAAATCAACCTGCGCAGTCCCCGCACTTCGCGATGCAGGAATCGAACTGCAGGAAGCAGCCGACCATCAAGAAGCCAAAGCCGTTCTGGAAATTGCCCAAGCTGCCTGGAAGGGAAAATCAACCGGCGCTCACGACGAAATGCACCCCTGGGACGAATTGGTCGATATGTATTCGATGATGGAAGAAATGGAAGATCGCAACGGCGGTCTGTCTCGCTCACTTCGCAAGCCACGTGGTCGCCTCAAAGAAAAACTGAACGCATCAACCAACGCCATCCTCGGACTGGCAATGCTCGCTGACCACAATTATGTGGAGGAAGAAGAGCAGGAAAAAGAGTGGGATAAATACTCTCTCGAATATCTTGAAGCGATGAAGAAATTGGTCAAAGCGATTGGAGCCAAAGATCGCAAACAGATTGAAATATACTACAAAGCCGGCAATCACGCCTGCGATAAATGCCACGAAGCATTCCGCGATTGACCGTAGACTTCGCCAGAAGGTACCGGGTAGCTCAGACAATCCCGTTCAGGGTTGTCTGAGTTGCGTAGCAACCCGAGGTATTGATTTTCAGGCATCGCTTATTCTGATCATCAAACCGATCACTGAAATCCTCGGGTG
>JAJRTM010000404.1 GCA_024278285.1 Planctomycetota bacterium | reverse complement strand
TTAAAATAATTGGGTAGCCCATCCGCTTTTAGCGGTTGGGTTGCGTAGCAACAAGACGAATGCGCCATGTGGTCTCCAAGATTATTGGAAGCTCAAATTAAATCTAACTCACATGGCGCATTCATCTTGTGCCTGGCGGCACCCAACCACTAAAGTGGTCGGGCTACCCTGATTCATAAATTATAGTTCCGGTTTATCCGGGTTAGGGATCACTCGAACAATTACTGTCGCATTTCATTACAGGGATGGCTCAGACGCATCGCGTCTGAGTTGCACTGCAACAAGATGCCGAGAATGTGGTTTCCAACGAAGGAAAAAAACATGAAACGGAAAAAAAGAAGGGGCGATTATTGTCCAGGCAGAGTGTCTGATAAGACTTCTTGTGACTGCGTCACCCAGACGCGATGCGTCTGGGGCATCCAAAGATCATGACAGTTATTGATCGAACAATCCTTAACCTCCACAATCCTTCCTTTGATGGTATCAACAAATGGCTTATCGACGTATTGCATCACTGAAAACGGTTGATGAATTTCGGGACTATCTTTCTCATCTGGAGCTTGAATTGCCGGTGGATGATGAGCCGCTTAGTCAACAGCAGCAGTCTCCCTTGGCTCAGCCTTTGCAAGTGGGAAATTTTCTGGTGGGAAATCGCTGGGCGGTGCATCCGATGGAAGGTTGGGATGGATCGCGAGAGGGGAAGCCGAGTGAACATACCTTTCGGCGTTGGAATAATTTTGGCGAATCGGGTTGCAAACTAATCTGGGGCGGCGAAGCGGTGGCAGTCTCTCCGCAAGGGCGTGCCAATCCAAATCAGTTGATGATCAATCCGGAAAACGAAAAATCATTGAGTGAATTACTCGATGTTTTGAAGCAGGCTCACATCAAACAGTTCGGAGAAAATTCCTGTGATGATCTGTTTGTTGGATTGCAATTGACGCATTCCGGGCGGTATTGCAGGCCGAACGATAAAACAAAACTGGAACCGCAGATCGCTTATCATCATCCGTTGTTGGATGAACGAATCGGTTTATCGCCGGATGACGATTCAGCCATTCTGAGTGATGCCGATCTGGAGCAATTGATTGAAAAGTACATTCAGGCGGCTCAAATTGCATCGCGAGTTGGCTTTCAATTTGTGGACATCAAACATTGTCATGGATATCTGGGACACGAACTGCTTTCCGGTTTTAATCGTCCCGGAAAATATGGTGGCGACTTTCGTGGACGAACTCGTTTCTTGCGAGAAATTTGTGAGGGGATTCACGCAGTCTGTCCCGAATTGCAAATTGGCGTGCGACTTTCTTTGTTCGATCTTCTCCCGTTTCAACCGGCTGGCGTTGATGAAAAAACAGGGCGTCCGGGCATCGGGGAGCCAATGCCTTATAGCGGAACAGACTACGCTGGTTTTGGTTGTGATAGAGACTCACCACTGCAAATCGATTTGCGAGAACCGATCAAACTTCTTGAACTGATGCGAGATGAGCTGGGGATTACGTTGGTGAATCTTTCTGCGGGATCGCCTTATTACAATCCGCATATTCAACGCCCCGCTTATTTCCCGCCGTCTGATGGATATCAACCTCCCGAAGACCCGCTTGTGGGGTGCGTTCGGCAAATTCAGGCGGTGGCACAGATCAAAAAAGCAGTGCCCGGCATTGCAATGGTCGGCACCGCCTACACTTATTTTCAAGAGTATCTGCCCCATGTTGCCCAAGCGGTTCTCAGGCGAGGAAATGTCGACTTTGTGGGAATCGGTCGATTACTACTGAGCCAATGGCAACTCCCCGCACAGGTTCTTCGTGGGGAAAACTACAAAGCGAAAAAGAAAATTTGCAGAACCTTCAGTGACTGCACCACTGGTCCGCGCAATGGTTTGATTTCCGGTTGTTTTCCGTTGGATGATTACTATAAAAAGATGCCGGAATTTCAGCAATTGAAAGAGATTAAATTAGCAAAACGAAAGTAAGTATTGATCAAACAAGAATAGCCGTTTGGGGAAGGGATAGGCCATCCATAGATGTAACAGTTATTGTTTGAGCGATGCGTTATCAGGCAAGCATTCCATCCTGGGAAACGAAGTCACTCATGGATTAAACCATCTCCATCTGGACCAAAATTGATGTCTATTTCTTCTGGAGGATCCGATATTCCTTGTGCGAAATAGTAAGACTGCATTTCCGTTCTTCCACGCACGCCGAGACATTCTGACCATCGAAGTAACATTGATTGAAGCGGCGTTTTAACGATCATCCATTCAACAGGACGATAAAATATTGGCGATCTGTAGTACATAGAATTTGCATCAAGTGCGAATTTGAGAAAAACGGCATAACTTGCTACATAGGTAAGCAAAACAAATACCAGAGCGATACCGATACAACCAAGGCTACGAGAAAATAATTTTAACATTCAAACCTCTGATCATCTTTTAAGTGAGACAAAATGCCGACTGTTGATGTCACCGTTTACTACCTTGAAATGCTCTCTGCTTCACCGCAAGAATTGCCGGCGCTGGCGTGTGAATTGAACGTGCTTCATGCTCGCAATCCGCTGGTTTCCTTTTATCGTTATTTGTACAACGCGGTCGGAAAAGATTATAACTGGGTCAATCGAAAAAAACTTGCCGATGACGAGTTAGCTGCGATTATCAATCATTCACAAAACGAGTTGCATGTTCTGTATGTTGATGGCTCCCCCGCTGGGTTTGCAGAACTGGACCGACGACAGCCAGACGAAATTGAAATGGTGCAGTTTGGTTTGTTTCCTGAATTTATTGGTCAAGGACTGGGGAAATGGTTTTTGCAATGGACCGTTAATCAAGTTTGGAGCTACCAGCCAAAACGATTCTGGCTTCACACCTGCACGCTGGATCATCCGGCTGCTCTGACCAATTACAAAAAGGCTGGTTTCGTCGAATTCAAACAGGAAACAAAGGCGACAGAAAAGTAGGTTAGGCTCTTATTCAATGAAATACTGCGTAAAAGTGGCAGGATATTTTATAGGAATTGTTTTGAACCACAAATAAACAGAAATAAAATCATTCCATTGCACCTTCAATTTTTCAATTTGTCGTAGGATGGTGTGCTTGCACCCATCTTCGCGTGCCGAGTTGCGTTCAATGAAAAATAGAGTAAAAAATGTTATTATCCTTCCCTTGATCCACCGGCATGAGACTAATGCACTGGAAACCACATTTGATGGGTGCAAGCACGCCATCCTACTTTTTCCTAACGCTTACTTTCCTCTTTGGTTCCGGCGATGCCGGGTTAGGTTTTCCAGAAATATTCTGCTACTTCTTTTTCTGTGAATCTTCCGGAACGACATCTTGCAGCACGGAATAGAGAACGACATTGCTGGCGATTTTTGCGGCGTCTTCCGGAACGTAGCCGATGCAGGAAAGGGAGGTCTGTTTTTCCAACGCACAGGAAATATCGTACTTACTGTAGATAACCGCATATCGTCCGTCGATACTAATCCCTTCCAGAAACGGCGGTCCGTTGCGTTCCACCGGCTTGAGAACGCCTTTCCCTTCATCGTTAAGCGGTGCCCGTCTGCGGACGGATTCCAGATTGTGACCAATTTCCTGCGAGAAGAGTTCATGCTTCACCGGGATTCTTTCCAGTGGAATATCCGGGAACATCTGCTTCATCAGTTTTCGAAAACTGACATCAAACTTAGGGGAACCGCAACAGGCATCAACAAACAAAACGCCGCCATGTTCCAGATATCTGCGGACGTTACGAATCTCTTCTTGTGAAAGTTCGAACGAACGCTGGCCGTGCATATAAAGCAACGTAAAACGATACAGTGCAGGATCGCTGGCGGGCAGTTTATTCGGTTTGTTTCCAGAAATAATGCCGAACGATTTTTCGAGAGCCTGGAGCAGTTTCTTCACCGCGTTTGGCGCAGCATCCCAGTCGCCGGTGTGTCTCAGCTTGGCTATTTTTAGAATGCCGCGAAGTGTGTCGCGATCTTCCGATTCATCAAGCAGTTTTTGCTCATCCAGTTTGTTGGGCGGTTCGCGACCTGTGACATACGCGACCACATTGACGCCAATTCGTAGTGAGCGGGCAATGGCCGTTTTGAGATCCTGGCTGCGACCGGGTGGTTCGATCACCATGCGTTTATCCCATAAACAACCGAGGTCTTCGGGCGAATAGATGATCGCGGTTCTACAGCCGACATCGACACCAAACAGTTTGACATTTTGCGGTTTCAGTAGATATTCGCTGCGATAAACCGGGTGTGTTTCTGCGAGCGGCATTAACGATGTCGTTCCATCCGGGAAAAGTCGTTCAACAAGTTGGTACATTCCTTCATCGAACGATTTACTTTTACAGCCTCTCGATACGAAAAGAAAACCCCCTTGCGTGAAATAATCTCGCAGCATTTCGATATGTTTGTCAGACATCAATTCGGAAAGATCGTTTTCGGAAGTGACGAACAGAATTGGTGCCTGCATCATTTCCTGCAAACCGTTATGGGCGACCGCTTTATCGAAATCAAATACTTGCCAGGTAAGCAGCTTGGGCCACTTTGGCAATTTGCTGATATGTTCCACCAGATTATGGATATCTTTCGGGTGCCGATTCCATAATTTACCCAGAACCTGTTCCCGGTCATCCGGGTCTCTGGGGCCAAGCTTCATTTTATTGATCAGAACCGGTGCTAACCCTTTGGATAAAAAAAGCAGGGCAAACGAAGTACCAACGATGGGATTACTTTCTCCACTACCAGCTCCGATCCACGAGCCGTCCCGTTTGCTTTGTTTGTTAAGCAGAACCCGTGCCCCTTCGCGATACCAATCGTGCGTGCCAAAAAACCGACGACCGTTGAGCCGTCCCGCTCGTTCCAAGCCATACAGATAGTAAAGCCAATGCTGTCCCCCTTTGGGGTTGGAATGCACAGAAAAGTTTCTCGCCATCCAACGGACCGCCCGCTCCATCGGTTCGTCTGATTCGGGAGGCCGACAGCAGATCGGATTGCCCTGGGCGTCTTCTTCTTTTCCCTCCTGCAAAAAGCTTGAAGTGATTGCCAGCGAAGCAAGACCTGCAACGGTCATACTCCCGGTGCTTCCTCTGCCGCTTTGCTCGTTATAACTCCAGCCGCCATCCGCGTTTTGAGAATTCAACCAATGTTCACGGGTCCGTACCCAAACTTTCCGATCAACAGGGATTCCATAATAGGCCGCATCGCGCAGGCCAAGAATCGCGTATTGGACGTTACTTCGGTCTGAACCACTCATGCCGCCGGTGTAGCCCCATCCGCCACTGTTTTCTCCGGTTTTCCTCTGCCCATTTTCCAGTTTTTGTGCCAAATTGAATATTCGTAAATTATCTCGGGCTCCCTCCTTGGCAGTAGTCAGAGCCATAATCATCAAAGAAATTTCGTAAGTAAAATTCGGAGCCGGCTCTTTGACAGTGCGTAACCATTTCAAACCGCGCGAGATCGCAGGATCGTCCGGCGTCATCCCGGCGTTCATTAACGAAAGCAGGCACAAACTCGTCACACCAACTTGAAATGTGCTTGGACCAACGCCACTCCAGGAACCATCGGGCTGTTGTTTACTGATAATATATTCTCGCCCTCGCTTGATCGATTGGAGAACATTCTGAGCCGTCAACGGATCATCGGCTGCATTAACTAAACCGTTTTGTCCCACAACGAGAAGAGCAAGAAAGCTTACAAGTATTCGTTTCCGCATAAGAAATCCTTCTGGAATGCAGAGTAGATAAGGTCTATCAGTCCCCATCCTAACATTGTCACAAAATAATGTCAGCGCAAGAAAGAATCGGAGATTGCCAACTACCGAGGAGGGCAAATAATGGTACAATATACGGTTATTTTCACTGGAACAGGAAACGTTAATTGCTCGTAACTGAAAAGTCTGTTGTTTATGTTTTCATTCGCATTAAAAAACATCCTCAGTCGTCCGACGCGCAGTGCGTTGGCAGTTGTCGGGATGACGGTTGCCATTTTAGGGATGGTTGGATTATTTTCGATTGCAGAAGGGTTGGATCAGGTCGTAGGAAATACGCTCAGCCGTGTCCCCGGATTTGTCGCGATGCAGCGCGGAGCGCCGATCCCGCTTTTTTCGACACTTCCCAGAGCATGGACCGAAGAACTAGAAGCGATCCCGGGAGTTCGGGCGGTCAGCCCGGAGTGCTGGATTCGTGCCAATGTGATCGATGGCAAGATGATTATTTCGCCTCCCCGATTGCTCTGCGGTTCAGATATCATCAGACGAAATCGCTTAAACATCGGCATCTATCGCGAAGATATCATCGAAGGACGTTATCTCGAAGAGCAGGATGTCGGCACATTAAACTGTGTCATCAGTAAGCCGATCGCCAAAGAGCACAATAAAAAAGTGGGCGATCCGATCGAAGTAAACGGTCAGCAATTAAATATCGTTGGCATCTACTTTACAGGATCGATCCTGCTCGATGTCGCGATCATCATGGATGCGAACCGCTTCCGGGAATTGGCTCGCTTTGATGAGCAGACCGTTTCCAGTTTTTATATCGAACAGGATGGTTCGGTTCCCGATGACGTTTTGCTTCAACGAATTAAGGATCATTTTCGTGGTCGCGGACCGGGAAGTTTTCGTGGCTCGATGCTTTTTTCAGGCAGCGATTCCAAAGAGAATCCGCTGACCTCATTCATTAAACAAGTTGATCAAGCACTGAAACAGAAGCCGGAAAAATCAAACAGCAAGAGTCTCGGTCATTCGAAGCAAAAAAAAGATTCTGAAAAACGATCAGAAATAACTCCAGGAACAAGCAAAAAAGAAGGGACCGTCGAGGATGACCCGATGGAAGTTCGTTTGGCTGCCGACTGGTCCGGGCGTATCAATAAATTTGCAGAAGATCTTGACCTTGCCCTGGGAATATTAACTTCGCTCGGACTGTTTATTGCCGTTGTCAGTATTATCAACACTATGCTGATGAGCGTGACCGAGCGAGTCGGCGAGTTCGGAATATTACGAGCTAACGGCTGGAGCAAATGGGATCTCATTCGGCTGATCACTTTTGAATCGCTGCTGCTTGGGATTGCAGGCGGGCTCATCGGCACCATTCTAGGATGGACGATGACACTGATTGTCAACGCTTCTTTCCCCACAAAATTCGAGCTGTACGCCAGCCCGAACCTTCTCGTTTTTGCTTTCTGCTTCAGCGCAATACTCGGAGTGGTTTCCGGGTTGTACCCAGCGATCTGGGCCGCTCAACTAAAACCGATGGAAGCAATCCGCAGGAATTAAAAGCTGTGAAGGGCATATTTCAATATTATTCAAACGTTAGGTCATCTTGTTTCGTAGCATCAAATGCTTGTCATACACAGACATTTAGCATTGCCAAAACAATAACTGTCCGTTTTACGGGAAACGATCCTGAACCGAATCAGCGTAACAAAATTCAAACCGATTGGATGGCTCAGACGCATCGCGTCTGAGTTGCCCCGCAACAGGAAGCCGAGAATATGGTTTCCGACGAAGAAAAAGCATGAAACGGTAAAAAAGAAGGGCAGATTATTGTTCCGGCAGAGTGTCTGAGAAGACTTCTTGTGACTACGTCACCCAGACGCGATGCGTCTGGGCCATCCAAAGATACGACAGTTATTGTTTGATCGATGCTTACCTAATCCTTTTTCCATTGGATGATTGATATGAAACTTCGCACGAGCAGGACGAGGACAGAAGCAATACTTTGGCTTGGTTTGTTCGGGTGCCTCCTTTTATTAAGTAGTTGTGCGGGTGAGGCCACGTATGAGGCAGGCGATTCTGAGCCTGCAACCAACCTGGCTAGTGAAGCAAATCCAACTGCTCAGGGTGACGAAGCAGTGAATGTTGCGAGCCTGGATCGGAAAATTATTTATGAAGCTAAAGTTGAGTTAATTGTTACAGATTTTTCTCACACGGAACAAGCCCTGCCCAAGTTGGTCAAAAAGCATGGTGGCTATCTGGCTCAAGTTTCGATTGACCAGACATCGGGAGAACATCGTTTTGGAATTTGGGAAGTACGAATTCCAGTTGCACAGTTCGATGCTTTTCAGGAGGCCGTTTCAAAATTAGGTATTGCGATAAGCCGCAGCCAGACTGCTCAGGATGTGACAGAAGAATTTGTTGATCTTGAAGCCAGAATTGCCAATAAAAAACGGCTTGAAGCACGGATGATTGAACTGCTTGAAGATAACAATGGAAAACTGACCGCGATTATCGAAGTTGAACATGAACTGGCTCGTGTTCGAGGGGAAGTCGAACAGATGCAAGGTCGTTTGCGATATCTTTCAAATCGAACGGATTTAACAACCATCGAAATTCAAGCTCGCGAACAACGTGATTACGTTCCGCCCGAAGCCCCTTCCTTTCTCTCTCGCACCTTCCAGGCATGGAAAGAGTCACTGTTATTACTCCGTTCTTTTGCAGAAAACCTTGCCGTTGTCCTTGTCTTTCTGTTTCCCTGGTTCATTACTTTACTTTTCGTTTGCATCCCAGTTCTCTGGCTGGTACATCGCAATAAGAAAAATCAATAGCCAAACTGGTTCACCATGAAACGAAACAGGGGCCGTTTTTGCGGCCCCTGTGGTTGGCTTGATGAAAGAGGTGACTCAATCAAATCTTCTTCAAAAAGACATTTCGAAAGCGGATTTCCCCGCCATGAGTTTGTAATTGAATAGGACCGGTTTTGTAGATCGGTTTATCTTTTTCGAAATAGTTATCCATCTTTTCATTATCGACAACAAGTTTATCGTTCAAGTAGACCGTAACGTTTTCGCCCTTCATGATGATTTGCAGATGGTTCCATTCGCCAAACGGTTTGTCTGCATGTACCAGCGGAAGTTTTCCTTCTCCTTTGTTGTTATACAATCCACCGGAACCGAGATTCGCTTTGATTTTCCACTTGCCGCCCGCTTCGGTTGTATCCCAAATTTGAACCTGTGGAACACCGCGAAGATAAATACCGCTGTCTGCCTTGGCGACAGTTTTATAATCGAGCAGTAATTCAAAATCGCCATGATCTTCAGCCGTCGTTAAATAAACGCCATGCCCATCGTTGACCAACTCTCCCTTATCGACTGACCAATGCTCCAATACGTCTTTCCAGTTTTTATCCAGTATTTTTTTTTGTGCATCTGGATCCATCTTTCTGAAAGCAGCCGGGCCTCCTTTTATTTGATGAAAATTCATCCCGATCCAGCCGGATAAATCTTTCCCGTTAAATATTGCACGAAATCCTTCGGGCGGAACATTGAGGCAATTCGCTTTCTGTTTTTCAGCCGCAGATAAAACGGAAGAACTTAAAAGCGTCATCGCCAACGCACAGAAAAGAGTCTTCTTCAAGTAAAGCATCGTGTTCATTAGTTGGTTCCTCATCGATTGTTTGTAAAGGATTTCGTCAGGTGGTTAAACTCGGGTGATCAAACAAAGTTAAATGATAACTACTCAGCGGAGGGTGGCTGGGGGCAAATTGTCACCAAATGAATCTTATCATCATCGGATACGACCAGGCTATTCCATCGTTTGCCTTGATGCCGCCGATAATTGGGAAGACGATACCAATTAGACCCAAAATGGGAAGCAATGCAAAGCCAATCACAAAAAAGCAAAGTAAAATCGCGATGATACTGTAAAACAACATTGAAATGATGAAGTTCACAACGTTTCTGCCATGAACTTCAATTCCAGGCAATTCATGTTTCTTAATTTGCCAAATCAGTAGGGGGGCAACCAGCCCGGCAACGGGAACAATGTAGACAAGAAAAATAGAGAAATGAAGAAGCATGGCCCAAATTCGAGTCTGTTTATCAACTTGCTGCAAACTCTCGTTTTGTTTGCCCTGCGAATCAGCATCAAATACTTCGCCCTGTTCCATCGTATTCCCTCTTCGTATCTTATCAATGAAATACAGCACAAAAGTGGCCGGATATTTCAAGAGTTTTCTTTGAATCACGAATGAACGCGAATCAACACAAAATAAATACCATCAAACAATCAGATTTTCAGTTTGTTGCAGGATGGTGTGCTTGGGATCGCTCGAACAATTACTGCCTGGTTTCATTCGTTTTTTTTGGCCAAAGGCCTCTTTCACCATAGCCTGGGGCAACGCCCCAGGAAAAGATGTGTCGTCAACTATTTGGCTGAAGGCCATAATCAAAGGCATTGAATATGGCTTTCAGCCAAAAAAGCAATCAAACAATTCTACCTGGGGCGTTGCCCCAGGCTATGATGATTTTGGCCTTCAGCCAAGAAAACAGAACATCAAGGTTACGACAGTTATTGTTCGAGCGTTCCTTGCACGAATGGTACTGTCGTATCATCACTTCTTTCAAGTGTTGTTGCTGTCCAGTTAGTATATGGACGGAAATTGAGTTTGAGGTGAAGAGGGCTTGGTTTGTTGATTTTGCTTCCAGTTCCAGTCGAGCATTGCATTTACGAAAGTAACCAGGATCAGATTAAGCTTGTTGCTTTCGTATTTAACTGAAGCGGTTATAATTTCATCAATGGCAGGGCAGGTTTTTCAGGGAAATGGAGGTAAGTGGAAGCCCATGGATATTTTCCAAACAAACAACAACTTCTCGCTCTCCCGGATCTCCAATTAAGACGTAAAGGAAATCAGTAATGGCTAACTGGAAACATTGGCAGATTGAACGAAATGAAGGCGGCATCGCGACGGTTTGGGTCGATGTCAAAGATCAATCGCAAAACACATTTTCTGCAGCAGTCCTTACCGAACTTTCCGAAGTGCTTGATGAGTTGGAG
>JAJRTM010000403.1 GCA_024278285.1 Planctomycetota bacterium | reverse complement strand
TATCCTGAGCGGCAAGGCGCTAGCCGCCGGTAATCTGCTTTGCTTGTGGTGATCATCTTTGTTTCGATGAACACCGGCGGCTAGCGCCTTGCCGCTCACTCAACTCTCTTTACATCTGAGTTCATAATATAACGATAATTGCAACTTATGTCTGAATCTGTTTATCAATTTGATGTGATCGTTATCGGGGCAGGTCACGCAGGGACTGAAGCAGCGTTAGCTGCGGCGAGGTTGGGGGCAAAGACGGCGCTGTTAACGATGAACTGCGATACCGTCGGGCAGATGAGTTGTAATCCGGCTATTGGCGGTGTTGCGAAAGGGCAAATCGTTCGAGAAATTGACGCTTTGGGCGGCGAAATGGGCCGAGTGATTGACGAAACCGGAATTCAGTTTCGCATGCTCAACAGTTCCAAAGGCCCTGCGATGCACTCGCCTCGCGCACAAGCCGATAAAAAAGCGTATCAATTTCTGATGAAGTACCGGGTGGAAGATCAGGAGAATCTGACACTGGTTCAGGAAATGGTCGAAGAAATTCTTGTTGAAAAAGGAGACGTTCAAGGAGTGCGCGTTCGCGGGAATGCCATCTATCGGGCGGCAGCCGTGATTTTAACAACGGGAACATTTCTGCAAGCAATTATGCACACCGGCGAAGCGAAAGCCAAAGGGGGACGGGCAGGGGAAGGAACAACCGGGACAATTTCCGATGCCCTGGTCAAACTCGGCTTCCAGCTCGAACGATTCAAAACCGGCACCCCGGCTCGACTCAACGGACGCACCATCGATTTCAGCCAACTCAAACCGCAACCGGGTGATGAAAATCCGCAACCGTTTTCTTTTTTAACGGATGAAATTAAACAATCCCAACTTGATTGCTATCTGACCGATACCAACGTAAAAGTGCATGAATTGATTCGTAAAAATCTGAGCAGAGCACCGATGTATTCCGGGCAAATTAATTCAACCGGGCCAAGATACTGCCCTTCCATCGAAGATAAAGTCGTTCGGTTTGCGAAGAAAGAATCGCATCAGATTTTCCTGGAACCGGAAGGGCGACTGACTCACGAATACTACTGCAACGGCATTTCCACATCGCTGCCACGGGACGTGCAGGATAAAATGATCCATGCGATCAAGGGGCTCGAAAACGCAGAAATTATGCGTTACGGCTACGCTGTCGAATACGATTTCGCACCGCCGACACAATTGCTGCCAACTCTCGAAACAAAAAAAGTGCAAGGGCTTTATTTTGCAGGACAAATTAATGGGACAACCGGCTATGAAGAAGCTGCAGGACAGGGACTGATCGCAGGCATCAACGCGGCCAGAAAAATCGCAAAAAAAACGCCGTTCATTCTGGAGCGAAATCAAGCCTACCTGGGGGTTCTTATCGATGACCTGGTCACCAAAGGAGTCGATGAGCCTTACCGCATGTTTACATCACGGGCAGAATATCGCTTGCTACTTCGGCAAGATAACGCCGATCGTCGATTAACTCCCATCGCCAAAGAACTTGGCCTTGCCTCACCTGAGCGGTTAAAAAAATTCGATGCCCATGTGGAACAGATTGAGCGGGCGGAAAAGTTCATTCGAGAAAAACGGCATCACAAAAACACACTGGAAGAGTGGTTAAGACGCCCTGAAATAAGTTGGAAAAATGTGATTGAAATGGCCCCTGAAGCCGGTTCGTTGCCGTTGTCTCCTGTTGCAATCAAACAGATAGAAATTGATGCCCAGTATTCTGGCTACATTCGCAGGCAGGAAAAAGAAATTGAACGGCATTCAAAAATAGGCTCCGTCAAAATCCCAGCAAGTTTCGATTATCACGCCATCCTGCAACTTCGTAACGAAGCCAGGGATCGACTAAGCAAAATACAACCAGCAACACTCGGTCAAGCAGAACGGGTCAGCGGAATTACCCCTGCAGATTTAACCGTCCTTCTGTTCTATCTGGATAATCCACAAAGCAAATAAAAGGAAGGTTGATGTCATTTCTTTTCGTCTGCTTCGTGAGTTTCGTGGTCAATAATTCGTTTAACGGCAAGCCGGAGGCGACTGCGTATTCAGGTTTGCTAGAACTGAATATGTCGAGCCGCGAATGAAGGCCCATTAACGTGAGTAAATTCCCAGGTGTGAGGCAGACTCGTTTTTAATTACCTGTTCTGTACATTCCGAGTTGAATGTGTCTGTATCCTGGAGGATTTCGCTATTCAATGGTTCTCTAATAGATTACAGTTTATTAATTGGAATAGCGTTAAAAAGGGAGTATCCGGCACAGCGGGGTTGTGTTGACAGCCGAGACATAAAATGGGGCTTAGGATTTTGCGTTAGCCGCAGAGAAATTGGCCGTTAGTCGTGCATTAGTAAAGTTACAAGGGTTGGTTATGCTGAATATTTTCGGAAAATCTACCGGCAAATTTTGTGATCAGGTATCTCGCCGGAGCTTTATCAAGATTGGCTCGCTTGGTCTTGCGGGATTGAGTTTGCCTCAAATACTGAATGCAGAAAGTAAAACGGGCAAATCGAATTCGCATAAATCAATCATCATGATTTATCTGCCGGGTGGTCCACCTCACCAGGATATGTACGATATCAAAACGGATGCACCTGTCGGAATCCGTGGTGAGTTTAAGCCAATTAATACCAATGTTTCTGGTATTCGAATTTGTGAACATCTTCCAAGACTTGCGAAAATTACAGACAAATGCGTTTTCGTGAATTCGCTCGTCGGTTCGGTTGGTCAACACGCATCATTCCAGTGCATGACTGGTCATAGCAATAACAACCAACCGGCTGGCGGCTGGCCGGAATTGGGATCTGCACTTTCAAAATTGAATGGCGACCCACTGGCGATTTCTCCCGCTTATGTCAATCTCTCCCCCCGCATGCAGCACGCGCCTTACAACTTTGGGAAAAACAGTTTTCTTGGTATGGGGCATACGCCTTTTAATCCGAATGGAGACATGAAGCAGGACATGACGCTCAATGGGATTACGCTGGAGCGGCTCGATGATCGAAAAAAGCTGCTGCAAAGTTTTGACCGATTTCGTCGCGATATCGACAACAATGGCGGAATGAATGGAATGGATGTTTTTAACGAGCAGGCTTTTGGCGTACTCACTTCGGGCCGACTGGTGGAAGCTCTTGATGTTTCTCAGGAAGACCCCGCGGTTCGGGAACGGTATGGAAAGGGAACTGATAAAAAACAGGGAGACGCTGCTCCGCGATTGAATGAACAATTTCTCCTCGCCCGCCGCCTGGTTGAAGCCGGGGCACGTGTGGTGACTGTCAGTTACAGTTTCTGGGATTGGCACGGTAATAATTTCGGAATTGCGAAACAAAACTTCCCCGATTTTGATCAGGCGATTACTGCGTTGATCGAAGATTTGCATCAGCGAGGCATGGCGGAAGATACGACCGTTATTGCCTGGGGAGAATTTGGCCGCACGCCGACAATTAACAATAAAGCGGGCCGCGATCACTGGCCCAGAGTCTGCAATGCGTTACTCGCTTGTGGCGGTATGAAAACAGGACAGGTGATCGGCACCACGGATAGACTCGGCGGCGAAGCAGAAGATCGACCGGTACATTTTCAGGAGATATTTTCCACACTCTACCACAACATGGGAATCGATACACAACAACTAACACTCCCCGATCACTCCGGACGCCCACAATACCTTGTCGAGAGCAAATACAATCCCCTGCCAGAACTCGTCTAACTGCAATCGCATTCGAAGGCGAAGCTTGGAACGTGTTTCAATCCAATGGTGCAATCACCTTCGCCTGCGCTATAATTTATGTTTTCTTCGGTTTGATGAACATCATTTCCGCGGGGGTAACCCAGTTTGATCTTAAATCTACTCGGAACCAGCCTTCGCTGTTCATTTTGCTGATACGGCAGGGGGAGCGTCTGCCGAATTCTTTGAGGTCGTATTGTGCCCACGTTTTTCCCATATCAGTAGAGATAATATAGCCTGTGTCCATCGTCGATGCAGGGGCACAATGTGTTGCCAGGATGACGCCATCTTCAATAATCATACAGGCCGATTCAACACCCGGATTGAAAAGCCGCGTATGTTTTTCTGGCTTGGCGATATCAGCCGGGGCGCATTTGAAAATTCCTCGGTCGTACGGCTTGGGGCCGTTTGAATCGCTGATCCAGTAAAGTTGACCGTCAACAAAGTTGATGCCGCCGCATTTGTAACGCGAGTTCGACATGTCCGAGATGATCACCTTCCACTCCCATTTATCTTTGACGGCATCGTAAGTGCCTCGCAGCCAATGGCATTCGTGTCCCTCGGCTCGGTTATGGTCGCCGGTGCAGGCGTAGAACGCATCTTCTGTTGGATTGTAGGTCACACAATGAATGTGCCGACAAAAAACCGGGTTCTCGGGATCGCCAAGCAACTTGCCAGTCTTGCCGCCGCCGTTGGAACCGTTGTCTCGAATGTAAGGGTTTTGTCCGAACGAGTACGCGATTTTGACGGTTTCCCCGTTGTCAGTCGAATAGTAGATATTAACCGCAGAGGCGCCGTCTATCACATTGCAATAGTTTCCCCACACCAGCATCTCAGAGCCGTTTACTTCCCACGTGCTGATGCCTGTCAAGCTATGAAAGTACCAGCCGGGACGAGCCGGGTTGACGGGGGTATGTGGGATGTAATCGCTGCCATCGGTATCCTTCACGATAATTTGCTTGTACGTTTTCAGATTGTCCGTGCTGAGGTACAGCTTTGCCATCGCGCTGAAAAGAATGTTTCCATTCTTCATGATGTAGCTGAACACAATATGCTTGGCATCGGGGAAGGCAATCTCGTGCGGCCAGGTCTGACCGTTGTCTTCAGATAAAAGGACTTTCCCATCCGCAAAACCGAAT
>JAJRTM010000402.1 GCA_024278285.1 Planctomycetota bacterium | reverse complement strand
CATGCCCAGGCGACAAAAAGACGCCGTTCGATGGGAAGATACATTCTCGACATGGGATTGATGGGAGTGCTTTCCACGCAGCTTTGGCACCATCTTTACATCGATTCCACCCTCGCAGATCTTCCCGACTGGACCGGAATTCAACATGGCGTGAACGGTTAGTACAAGCAAGCATTGACAGACACATTTTAGGGAAGCTCTTTCATCCAAATAAACCCCAGCCCTGCTGGGGTTTATTTATTTCTTCTTCGTGGTAATATTATCCTGCCACCTTTGCGCAGCATTGCATTGATAATGAGACTCATCGCGAACCCTAAAGTTAACTATTTAGTAATGTTTGTTTTTTGCAGAAATTAAGGTTGTCTGTAGGGGCCGCTTTTGCGGACGACCGCAGAAACAGGAGGTTCTACTTCCCCAGCGTGGTCCGCAATAGCGGACCCTACGGCTACAGTTTCGGTTGAATAGTTACTTTTGTATTTTAGCACCAGAACAAAGAGATCATCATGAAAACCATTAAGCTACATACCGGCGACAATCTCCCTACGGTTGGTTTTGGATTTTGGAAAGTCGAACCAGAAACCGTAGGAGGGTTGGTCGAACATGCAGTGCGAGGCGGCTATCGCCATCTCGATTGCGCCTGCGACTATGGCAATGAAGCTGATGTCGGGAAAGGGATCGCGAATGTATTGCAGCAAAAAATTTGCACGCGAGAAGAGCTATGGGTCACCTCTAAATTATTTAATACCTATCATCGTGCAGAGCATGTTCGTGCCGCTGCTGAAAAATCGCTGATGGATCTTCAGCTTGATTATCTCGATCTGTATTTAATCCACTTTCCCATTTCACTTAAATATGTTCCGATTGAGCACCGTTATCCGCCGGGGTGGGTTTATGATCCCGATGCGGAATCTCCCAAAATGGAATTGTCGCCGGTCCCAATTCAGGAAACCTGGCAGGCGATGGAAGAATTAGTCGAAGCAGGCCTGGTGAAAAATATCGGCATTTCAAACTTTGGCACCTCTTTAATTCGCGATTTACTTTCGTATGCAAAAATTCGTCCTTCTGTTTTGCAAATCGAATCTCATCCTTATTTGACGCAGGAGAAGTTGCTTCGATATGCGAAGCAGGAAAATATCGCAGTGACGGCTTACTCTCCTTTGGGGGCTCTTTCGTATGTTTCGATTGGCATGGCAGAGCAAGGGGATATCGTTCTGGAGCAACCCGTCGTGCAGGTTGCAGCCAGGCACCACGGCAAGACTGCTGCCCAAATTATTCTGCGATGGGGGATTCAGCGAGGTAACGCCATTGTCCCGAAGTCAAGCCGTCCCGAACGCCTCGATGAAAACATTGCCCTGTTCGATTTTGAACTCTCCGATGCTGAAATGAGATCGATCTCTGCGTTAAACTGCAACCACCGTTTCAACGACCCAGGCGTCTTTGGCGAAGAAGTCTTTAACACCTTCTGCCCCATCTACGAATAGTTAATACGATACCGCAGCATCGTAGGTTCCCCTTGAATTCTATGTACGATTATCCAGAGAAAAGGACCATAAATATGAGACGCATTCAAATGTTTGTTCTATTGACGACGCTGCTTCTAATGATGACACCACTTGCCTTGATCGCAGAGGAAACGATGACACAAAAACCATTTGGTCGAACAAAATATGGAGCGACTATTGAGAAAATCACGCTGACGAATACTAACGGAGTGAAAGCAGAATTCCTGACACGAGGGGCGACTTTCTGTGCGATCAGCGTTCCAGATCGTGAAGGGGAAATGGCCGATGTTCTTCTCGGGTTTGATCATGTCGCCGGGTATGAATCGAAAGGGAATCAATACTTTGGCTGTATTGTAGGACGTGTTTGTAATCGAATCGCCAAAGGGAAGTTTACGCTGGATGGAAAAGACTATCAGCTTTACATCAATAATCCCCCCAATCACTTGCATGGCGGAAACGGCAACAGCCTCGATAAAGCGATCTGGAAAGCAGACGAAGTAAAAACTGATGGTGGAGTCAGCGTGAAATTTTCTTACCACAGTCCCGATGCTGAAGAAAACTATCCGGGAAATTTACTGATCGAAGTGACCTACACGCTGACGAATAAAAATGAAGTTCGTATCGAATACTTTGCGACAACCGACCAGGCGACTCCGGTCAGTTTAACGAATCATGCTTACTTTAATCTTGCAGGAGCCGGGTCAAAAACGGTTCTCGACCATGTCTTAACGCTTAATGCGGATCATTATACACCAACTGACGAAACGGTTATTCCAACCGGGGAAATTGCACCCGTCAAAGGAACCCCGCTCGATTTCACAACGCCTCGTGTGATTGGCGAACGCATCGACAAACTAACCGAAACGGCTTCTCTTGGCTACGATCACAATTTTGTACTTAATCGCAAAGGAGAGGGGCTGGAGCAAGCTGCCCGGTTGAAAGATCCTCAATCGGGACGTGTTCTGACGGTGTATACGGATCAGCCGGGGATTCAATTTTACTCGGGCAATTTTCTGTTTGGGCAAAAAGGAAAGCAGGGCAAAGAGTATGCTCACCGCTCTGCGGTCTGCCTTGAAACACAGCACTACCCCGATTCGGTCAACAAGCCGGACTGGTCATCAATTATTCTTCGCCCCGGCAAAGAATACCGACACGTTTGTGTTTATGCCTTTTCTGTGGAGTAAGTTTTGTACTCTGCACGGTCACAGATGATTTGTTTAACGGCAAGCCGAAGGCGACTGCGTAAACCGGTTTGCTTTTTGGGAAGATGTCGAACCGCGAATAAACGCGAATTAATTTTTTAGTCAGACCGGGTAGCTCAGACAATCCCGTTCAGGGTTGTCTGAGTTGCGTAGCAACCCGAGGAATTGTTTTTCAGGCCTCGCTTGTTTTCTGATCATCAAGCCGCTCGCTGAAATCCTCGGGTGCCTGACGGCACTCAGACAACCTTGAACAGATTGTCTGAGCTACCCGGTTCATCTCAAAATGTAGGATGGCGTGCTTGCACCTGTTGTTTATACATAAGTTTTTTTGCCGGGGCCGAAGGTGAGCCAGGCGAGGGTGAAGTCGGTCATGCGGCGGATGCCAATCCAGATCGGCTGGGGGCCGGGCGGGGCTTCCGTGT
>JAJRTM010000401.1 GCA_024278285.1 Planctomycetota bacterium | reverse complement strand
TGCCCGCCGCCTGAAATCCAGCAACCACCGCAACCCCGCCTCTCCCCAATTTCTGTTTTCCGAAAACAGAAAACCTTAACCCTGCGCAATACTCAAACAACCACACAATAGACAGCTACTACCCTACCCGGCTGAACAGATTGTCTGAGCTACCCTCTGGACAACTTGTGCGGAATTCTTCTGAGTATTCAAACCTTTCATCAAACAATCTGACCCTAGCCACTCATCACTGAATCGTTGCCGGGTAGCTTAAAAAGAGAGTCATAACCATTTTCATCAGCCCACCCTACGGCACTTGATGAATGCAAGCTTATTCATCTCCAAATCGGTATTCTGAAGAGAGCGAACCGTTATCGCTTGAGTGGTTCCCTGTGGGGCAATTCCACTCTTAAATCCCTTTGAGGAAGTCGTCAAAAGCAGTATCTTCGCTTTGGATAGGAATTTCAGCATCGGAAGCGATACTGGCTGGAAGTGGGCCTTCCTCTTCTTTTAATTCTTGCGAAGCTTCCTGAGTTTCTTCGGACGCATTTTCGGAAATGGTTTCCTCAGCAACTTCTTCGATACTTATCGGAAGCTCTCCCAATGCTTCTTCTTCATTCTCCTGGTCGAGGTGATGCGTCTCCTCCGGGGAAATCGTCTCCTGCTCACAATCGACGTCGATAAAGTTCACCAGGAATGTCGCAGGACCAATTTGAATGCGGCTTTGAGGGTTAACTGAAATTTCCTGGTGTGCTTCCACGCGAACGCCATCCACAAAAGTGCCGTTGGTGGATCCCAAATCGATAAGAATCAGCTCTGCCTGATCGACTTCAAGCCGACAATGCTCTCGGCTGATCTCGCTGGAAATGACTCGGATGTCGCACTTTTCATTTCTGCCGATCAGTGCAAATTCTCGAATGACTAATCGGCGAACAGACGAACGCTTGTTGTTAACGATCAGTTCTACATACATGTGAAGCACCTTTTCCTAAACCGAAAGCTGCTGCTGGCAAGCCAAAGGAAAGATACCAGAGCAACAATAAAGGTGGGAAAGTACATTATTCGCCCAAATGGTTAAAACTCCAGAATATCAACACCCGGTCATGTTTTCAACACCTTTTTGTCCTATTTCTTCAATTATAAGAGGCAATAGAGGAGTCAATTTCTTCCTAAAGCACCTTATTGACCAGACTTAATAAAGCAGAAGGACGATGAAATGAAACTGATCTACTCTGTTTCTGTTTTATCAGCAGTTGCGTTCCCGGTTCCTTTTTTCTTAACGGTCTTCTTTTTAGCGGCTTTCTTTTGGGTGGCCTTCTTTTTCGCAGTTTTCTTTTTCTTCGTTGCTTTCTTCGTTGTTTTTTTCTTGGTTGCTTTCTTTTTCACGCCCTTTTTGGCGGCTTTGGCTTCAATCCACTGAAGTGCTTCTTCGAGGGTAACCGAATTGACGTCGAGATCTTTGGGAATCGTGGCGTTGATTTTTCCATGTTTAACATACGCGCCGTAGCGTCCTTCAAAAATGGCAACAACAGCATCGTCATCGGGGTGTTTGCCGAGTTCTTTGATTGGCTTCGGGCCGGTTTTTGAGCGAGCTTGTTTGATTAAGTCAACAGCATCTGCCAAGCCAATTGTTAGTACGTCGTGGTCTTTGCCGAGTGATTTGTATTTTCCTGCATGTTGCACATACGGCCCAAACCGACCGACTCCTGCTTTGACGACCTTGCCATCTTCAGGATGTTGGCCAACAGTTCGGGGAAGTTCGAGTAACTTGATCGCGAGATCGAGATCGACATTAAGTGGTTCGATATTTTTAGGAATCGAAACTCGCTTTGGCTTCGGGGCATCTTCGTCTTCCTGCTTTTCTCCCATTTGCAAATACGGGCCGAACGGTCCGCTGAGGACGAAAATGGAAAGCCCTTCGGTCGGATGAATTCCGAGTGATTGCGGACCTCTGGCTTTGAGTTCAAACAGTTTTTCTGAGAGTTCGTCAGTGACATCAGCCGGGGAGATTTCCTGAGGTAAGGAGGCCGTTGTCTTTTCGCCATCTTCCCCTTCTTTTTCAAGATACGGACCGTATCGACCGACTCGCACATCAGCTTGCAATCCCTCAAAATGCAGTGTGCAGGCTTTGCGGGGATCGATGTTTTCTTCTCGCGATTTTACTTGCGCATCGAGTCCGTTTTCGCCCCGATAAAACTGTTTCAAATAAGGCAGCCGTTCCGCCTGCCCGTTGGAAATATCATCGAGAGTCTGTTCCATACTTGCAGTGAATTTGGTATCAACCAGATTCGGGAAATTCTCTTCGAGTAATCTTGTGACAGCCATCGCGGTGAAGGTGGGAGTCAGTTGACTCCCTTCTTTGCGAACATAACCGCGATCCTGAATCGTCCCGATAATACTGGCGTACGTACTTGGGCGTCCGATCCCTTCCGATTCCAGCATTTTTACCAGAGAGGCTTCTGTGTATCGGGCAGGCGGTTTTGTGACGTGTTCCAAGGCATCAAGATTTTTGCAGCCGAGGATTTCCTCTTTTTGAAGCGGCGGCAGCATTGCATCTTTATCGTCGAGCGCAGCTTCGGGGTCATCAGTTCCTTCGACATACGCGCGGAAGAAGCCGGGAAAGATAACCTGTCTGCCGCTGGCGCGGAAATGAGCATCGTCTGCGGTAATCGTCACCGACAAGAACTTGAGTTGTGCTTCTGCCATCTGCGAAGCCATCGTTCGCTTCCAGATCATGCTGTAAAGTTTGAATTCTGGCCCGGAAAGCCCGAGTTCTTCGGGAGTTTTCATTCCCGTTCCTGCGGGGCGAATCGCTTCGTGAGCTTCTTGCGCGTTCTTCGATTTTCCCGTGAATTTCCGAGGCGAGGGACTGAGATACTCTTTACCGTACATCTCTTCAATTTTTCCACGAGCCGCCTTCATCGCTTCTCCGGAAAGAGTAACACTATCAGTTCGCATGTAAGTGATGTGACCATTTTCATACAGCCGCTGTGCGGTTTGCATCGCCTGCCGTGCGGTCATGCCCAGTTTACGGTTTGCTTCCTGCTGTAAAGAACTGGTAATGAACGGAGGGGGCGGATTTCGCTTGGCAAGTCGCTCTTCGACATTCGTCACCACCCAGGGCGTTGTCTTCAATCGTTCTTGCAAGTTTTCAGCCTGCTCCTGATTCAACAGCAGGACGTTCGCCCCTTCTTTTAACCTTCCAGTCGATTCATCAAAATCTTTCCCGGTCGCCAGTCGTTTTTCTCCCAGTGAATGGAGCGTTGCTTCAAAAGAAATCCCCTGATCTTTCTGGAGGTCTGCTTTCAAATCCCAGTAAGAACCCGACTTAAACGCGAGCCGTTCCAATTCCCGAATAACGAGTAATCGAACCGCAACAGATTGCACACGTCCTGCGGAAAGCCCACGGGCAATTTTTTTCCACAACAACGGGCTGAGTGTGTAACCGTAGAGCCGGTCCAACACTCGGCGAGTTTCCTGTGCTTCGACCATTTCTTCGTTGATGGAACGTGTTTCCTCCAAGGCGTTCAGAATGGCAGATTTCGTAATTTCCGAAAAAACCATCCGCTTCACGTTCACCTTTGGAGCAAGCAACTGTACGAGATGCCAGCCGATGGATTCTCCTTCGCGGTCTTCATCGGTCGCGATGATTAACTCATCTGAGTCTTTCAGGAAATCTTTCAATTCCTTGATCAGTTTTTTCTTCTCGGGCGGGATCACATAAAGAGGTTCAAAATCTTTTTCGACGTTTACGCCGAGTGTCGCCCAACTCTCTTTCTTGACAGCGGCCGGGATTTGAGCAGCTTTCGCGGGAAGGTCTCGCACATGCCCAACGCTGGCTCGAACCACATAATCTTTCCCGAGAAATTGCCCGATCTTCTTCGCTTTTGCGGGAGATTCAACAATAACAAGTGCTTTATGTTTATGTTTTCTTGCCACCATGGCCTGTCTGTCTTCCAATATAATAGTGCTGTATAATGAGGGCTATAAAACCGTAGGATGGCGTGCTTGCCCCATCAAATACGGCTTCTGCTTCGTAAAATCTAATGCCGGTAAATCTAATGCCGAATGATACCGTCTCGCCTCTTTCCTGTTCTTGAAAACAACCTAAGCACGCGAAAAATGGGTGTAAACATGCTGTTGTTTGTACAATAAGTATTTTCAGACAAAGTTGAGTCATCAGTCCCGGAGGGACACAGGCAAATAGCCCCGGATTTTAATCCGGGGTCGTCGCCCCAGTTAATGTGTAGTCCCGGAGGGACGATGGTCACGATCAATTCTATCCTCCATTCCTTGCATCAAAGCAACAAATCCCGTCGTCCCTACAGGACTTCATCCTCTTACAACCAGCACCCCAGGTTAAAACCTGGGGCTATTTGCCAATGTCCCTCCAGGACAAAACTTATGTATAAATGACAGGTGCAAGCACGCCATCCGTACGGTAATTACGCTCGATGTGAGCAATTTGAAAGCCTCTCGGTTATCTGAAATTGCTTTCAAAGCTGACAATGGTTACGTGATCAGTGGTCTTGATGTCAAGAGTTAATCGCAAGAAAGAG
>JAJRTM010000400.1 GCA_024278285.1 Planctomycetota bacterium | reverse complement strand
TTGCCGTTAAACGAACCGTTCCAATTAAAATTTTTCTTCTTTGTGTCTTCGTGCCTTAGTGGTAATTATAATTTTTGGTTGCGGCTATGCCGTGCTATGATTCAATTGCTTACAGGCAATTAAATTTCGATATCAATTGTTTGCTCGCCTTCTTTGATCTCCTTTGTGATTCCACTGCCGCCGGGGCTTTGTACTTTTTTGGGGATCGCAGTTTTGGCTTCAGCAACTTTGGTCTCTCCAGATTCTTTATCCATAAAGTCTTCAGAGTTACTTGAGCCAGTTCCTGCTACGGGTAATACTGCAACTGCATACTTGCCAACAGGAATGTCCGAGCTTTGCTTATATTTAAGCGTGAATTTCCCAGAGCCATCGGTTTGCCCTGTAGCAATAAAACCCTCCTTGGCCATAAACGTCACAGTCGCCTTTTCTGTCAATGGTTTGCCGCCGATTTTTACGACACCTGAAACAGTACCTGTTGTCCCCTGATAGCCTCCATCATCGCCATCACATCCAATCGTAAATCCTAGTATTGCTGCAGAAACTGCCAAGTGAATCAATCGATGTTGCACGTCTATCTCCTTAGTGGGGTACAGAGTTATTTAAAACCAATAAAAGCAAAAGAAAAAACCTCCCTGCCGAATGACTGGCAGGAAGGTTTCTGGTTAACAGGAATTAAAATTCTCCCACAACCCGACCATCATCTCGGGTACAAAGAAGTTTTAGAGTCGGGAGATTCATATTATCACTGAGAAATGCAACATGCCCATCTGCAAAAACGCATTGGACTCCGCCTTTGTGGGCAGAAATTAACGGGTTGTTGGGAGCATGGTTACGTCCAATTCCAGGTAATGAATAAGCAGTTGTCCCCGGAGGATAGCGGACAGTTGTAATGTTAAATTTTCGACTGGAAGGACCGTTCCAGCCAGTTGTCCTTCCACCACCATCTGTCCCCATCAGCCATCCGTGGGGAGTTCCACCACGAATATCAACTTTATTGCCGGCGGTATCGAAAATCCAGTCCGAAGTTTCAGCCATCATAATTGTACTTGATGTTCCATCTGTTGCTTTGGCAATAGAAATGGCTTCGTTAGAGACCAGCATCCCTCCAGAAGAATGGTAGCCACTCATCGGAGGCCCATCGGCACCGCAGCAATTTGCACCATTTCGTTGGCGAAGTTCTGAGAAACCATCGGTATCAACAGTTGGTGTTGCTGAACTGACACGGTCTTCATCGACAGCGCCAGCAATCCCGACGTAGGACGGGGAATCGATCAAAAAACCGCCTCCGGCACTGACCAGTTTATCCATTGGACAGGAAGGACACTGCATCACCGCAATGCTGTTGCCGTTGGCTGCAGGACCATTGATGGCAGCACCGGTTCCAGAACCTGTCCAACCTGGATGAGAACCATTGAAGGAAAGGCGATCAAAAAGAGGGGCCTGTTCTACGTAAGGCAGCAGGCCTGCGTAGAAGGAAACCCCCCAGCCGTTCTGCCTGGCCACTCCAATTGGGAAGACCGTATGCACATCGTGGTAGTTATGCAAAGCCAGCCCCCATTGTTTCAAGTTGTTTTTACACGAGGACCGCCTCGCTGCCTCCCTTGCCTGCTGAACTGCTGGTAGCAACAAAGCCACCAGGATTGCGATGATCGCGATGACCACCAGCAATTCAATTAACGTAAATCCGCGCCTGCCGGTAGATAATCTGGGCATAAACATCTCCTTTAGTAAGAAGTCCCGAAAAGGATTGAAGAAAGACCAAAGAGCAATTGAACAAAATATTCAATCAAGTGATGTTTATATATAGATTTCTCGCGATTGTCAAATTGTACACTCTGTATTTTAATGTTTTCACCTGAATAATCATTTATTTTCAGTCTTGGCTTTTTCTTGATTCTTGATGGGCTGAAATTCTCCTGCAATCAGTCCCCAGGTCAACAGAATCAGTCCAAAGACAAGCAGGAGCAGGCTGACAGGATATAAAACTTCCTGAGCCATTTGAGCATTGGGAAAGCCGATCGACAAAGAATGTGAAAAAGCCTGCTCTGCCCCCAGCAGTAAAATGGCACCAGAAATCATTCGCATAGGAGTACCTGCCTGACCTTGTTTTGAAAAAGAAAAGGTTTTGAAAAAGATAAAGTGATTGGAATGTGACTTTTGATGGTATCGCAAGAACTCACATCAGTCCATAGTGCGGCAAGCAGCATTTGGTATGTAACATTTTTGGTGTTTTGATAATTTGATAAGTGGAAAGCAATGAAAAACGTCCTGCATCGATTCGGAAGTTTGGCAATAGTCACCTGTCATTGAGTGAGTATCAGGTTAATGAAATACGATCAGTCATGCTTCTTTGTTGATGGTTGCCGGGTTTCTTTGGTAGAAATTATTGCGAAATGGTGGCTAGCAGTTTTTATTTGTATCTACTTGGCTTGAATCTAATGAAAAGCGTGTTAACCTTGCTGAGATTTTGCGCCCATTTTCGTGATTTTTGAGATCCTTCACGACGAGAGGGCTGTTTTTTGATATTAAAGACTTTACAAAAGAGGTACACCTTCCGTGCCACGTCGTGACGATTTACATAAAATTATGATCATTGGTTCTGGTCCTATTGTGATTGGGCAGGCCTGTGAATTCGATTATTCAGGAACCCAGGCTT
>JAJRTM010000399.1 GCA_024278285.1 Planctomycetota bacterium | reverse complement strand
CATTACCCACGAAAAAAGAAGAAAAAACAAATCAGCTCCCCACAAATTCTTGAAGCAACAAAACAACAAATCGAGACAGCCAAAGAACTTAAGAAAACCCAAGCCAATTTTCACTTCACGGCGTAGAGTGGCACCCGGCGCCATGTGCATTTGATTTTATTTGAACTTCCAATAATGATGGAACCCACATGGCGCGTACATCTTGTCGTTGCACGACCCAACCGCAAAAAGCGGATGGGCCACCCGCGGTCTGCACAGCAGACCCTACTTTGCTATGGGCTTCAGAGAAATCATTACTCCTGGGTGATACCGTACTGGTCCAACTTCTTTTTTAATGTTGTACGGTGCAGCCCCAGCAGTCGAGCTGCTGATGAGCATTGATTGCTGTTGCTGTTCATGACTGCTTCCAGAAACGGTTTTTCTACAAGGCGAATAAATTCTTCATGCAGATCGCTTCTGTTATTCTCTTCCAACAGTTTGTTCTGAGTCCATTGATGTAACAGAGTGTTGATCACTTTATCGTTGATGTTCGTTTTCTCGGGTAAGTTGATAAGTGCCCGGGAAACTGGTGGCGGTAAAAGCTCTGGCTGGATGATTCCTCCTCTTGCCAGCAAGGCGGCATGTTCCACAACATTTCGTAATTCACGAACATTTCCATACCAGGGGCGATTCTGTAATTCAGCGAGCGTTATTTCCGAAAATCGTGAATGCAAATTCTCTGATTCACCAGCCAGATTGTTCAGGAAATGTTCAGCCAATTCCGGGATATCTTCTGGACGTTCTCGTAAGGCAGGCATCTCGATTTGAAATCCACAGAGACGAAAATATAAATCGTGACGGAAAGATTTTTCCCGCACATTATTTTCCAATGATTGATGTGTTGCAGAAATGACTCGAAAATTTGTCTTTAGCGATTTATTGGAACCGACAGGAAAAACTTCGTTCTGGTCAAGGACTCGTAAAAGTTTCACTTGAATAGAAAGGGGAATATCAGCCACTTCGTCGAGAAAAAGAGTCCCACGATTTGCCTGCACCAACAGTCCTGCGTGTGATTTTTCAGCGCCTGTGAATGCTCCCTGAACATGACCAAACAGTTCACTTTCAGCCAGGGTTTCACTCAAGGATGCAATATTGACTGCAATAAAGGGACCGTTTCCCGTTTTGCTAAAGTGATGAATAGCACGGGCAGCAAGCTCTTTTCCCGTTCCGCTTTCGCCACTGAGCATGATGCTGGCATTGGAAGAGGCAGCCAACGCGATATTTTTGAAGACCTGTTGCATCGCTGGAGTTTTGCCAATGAGCCCTCCCACCTCTTTCACTTCTTGCTCAGCGATGGCAGGCTGGCCAATTGAATCAACTGCCCGTCGCAACACCTGTTCCATCTGGTCGAGATTGAACGGCTTCACGATATATTCAAACGCACCATTTCGCACCGCAGTGACGGCTGTGTTGAGATCACCATAAGCAGTAATGACGATCACGGGGACATGGCTAATTTCGTTTTGGAACTTTTCTAAAGCAGTCAAACCATCAATGCCTGGCAATCTGACATCGAGAATAATGACATCCGGTTTATTTTTTTCCACAAACTGAAACGCCTGCTCGGCTGATGAAGCCGTGGTGACTTCATAGCCAATGCTTTCTCCCAGTTGAGACAAGCCCCAACAGATTGTCTGTTCATCATCGACAACCAGTAATTTAGACACGTTTCTTCTCCTGGTTCATCAAAGCCTGATTCATCAAAGGAAGTTCGATAGTAAAGCAGGTCATGTTATCGGATCGATACCATTGAATTTCGCTGCGATGCTGTTTCGCAATATTTTGCGCCACTGAAAGCCCCAATCCAGTTCCATCTGTTCGTCCCGTTACGAGCGGCTCAAACATGACATCTTTTACTTCGAGATCGGGACCAGGTCCGGAATCTTTAACGATCAGTATGACATGATCATCAGGCGAGGGCCTGATCTGAATGACAATTTTCCCAACTTGCCCAGAAGAATTTTCGATTTGGGAAGGATTCGCACAGGCTTCGATCCCATTCTGTAACAGATTAATGATCAATTGCTCCAGCGATTCAGGGTCTCCTTTCACAATGACAGAAGACTCTGGTGGAATGAACTCCGTCCCCACGCCAACGTGAGCCGCGTGAGGATGAACCAGTTGAAGCATCTTATTGACAAGCTGAACAAGATCAACTGACTCATGTTGCCGAACAGAACTGTTACTACGTGAAAAAAACTGTTTCAGATAGCGTTCCATCACTGCTAATTGTCGCAAGGCAACATCGAGTGTTTCATCTGCCTTGCTGGAAATGCAATCACGACGATGCAGGTCTAACGCCATGCGACAACCAGTCGCTGCGTTTCGCAACTGGTGAGCCATACTACCGCTGAGTTGCCCCAGAGTTCGCAGGCGTTCGTGCTGTCTTACTTCTTTCTCATAGTCAGCCAGCATTTCTGCCATACGATTGACGGAATGACCAAGGTCAAGGATTTCATCATTGCGACCAGGCAGGGGCATCGGCTGAAAATCACCGCGGGCAATTTGCTCGACCTGATTTTTCAAATTACCCAGCGGGCGGGTTACCCGAGACGAAATGATCAAAGAAAGCAGAGCAACTAAAACCAGAGCCACCCCACCAATCAGCAGGGGAGAGACAACGGCATTCCACAACACAATACGATAGTTATCTTCGGGATAAAAAATGTGGAGTATTCTAGACTGTTGGATATTCGGCTGGCGAGAGAGTTCAACGACCGCATGAAAGTAGGGTTCTTTATTCAGATGAACAACGTTGCCCAGGCTCAGCTCTTCTCCAGCCTGATGCACACGTGATACATCGGGAGGAATAACCATCTTTTCGCTTGATGCCATTAGTTCGCCAGCCTTACCAACAACGGCAAATTCAGCACCAGTCAAGCCACTTATTTGTTGCAATACCGCATCTGTTAATGGAAAAGTTGAACGCGAAAGTGTTTCTGCAACACCTCGCAATTGGCTATGAATCTGAGATTTTGCCTTCTGGGCAGAAAGATAGGCATTTAACAAACTGACTCCTAACAAAGTGATCAGCATGACCGCCATCATCGGGAGAAGAATTTGATAGCGCAAAGACCATCGCATAAGAGGCACCATTTTCTGAATTTGAATGATATTCCAGCTTACCATAATAACGGAGCGCGAGGGTTGTTCAAATCATTTGTTGTCACCTGGGTACTGGAATCGAAACTCCAACGCCCCTGTCGAAATAATCGACAGCGTGTCGCCTATTTGTCATCCCGTTTCTTGGATCGCAGGTTTCAATCCTTGCCAACCTCGTAAAAGTAAAGTGGGAAAACATTCTCATTGTTGGCACCCTATTTGCGGCAGGTTGTCTCCAGGTAAAATATATCGTAACTATTCAGCTTTGGCGTAGGGTCCGCTATTGCGGACCCTACGGACAACCTGAATTCCTGCAAAAACCACCCATCACTGAATAGTTACAATATATCGTCAATTATAAATTTGTCAGAATGATCCCGGCGCCTGGTTCATCCTGATCGCGGGCACCAAAATCAAATCTTTTCGAGGTTTGTGCAAGCCACTAATAGTTGACCGAGTCGTACAAATAAACACCCGTTTGTCGTAAAAAGAATATTGATTATGCGGAGTCTATTCTGTTCCTGTTCTATTTTGTTGGTGTTGCTGATCGTCGGTTGTTCTGAGTCAACTCCTGAAATGGACACCTCGACGGTGATAAGCCCGATTGGAAAGAAATGGGAATGTGATCACTGTAAAAAAGAGATTGCCAACGTGGGTGAAGAACATCTCGTGACCGTTCGCGGGAATCAGTACGTTATTTGTGACGAAAAATGTGAAGCCGACTTGAAGGATTGGCTTTCCAAACAATAACCATTATCAGGATTTGAGGAGAGGACAAAAGACTCCTTCTGCTTGAAAGAACCATCAATGAATAAACAACTTATGAAAAATCGCTGTGGATTTACACTGATTGAATTGCTCGTCGTCATTGCGATCATTGCCATACTCGTTTCCCTGCTACTTCCCGCGGTCCAGCAGGCCCGGGCGGCTGCGAGGCGTTCTTCCTGCAAGAATAATGTCAAACAAATTGCTCTGGCGCTGCACAACTACCACGATGTTCACAACAAATTTCCGGCTGGTCATTTGGAAACGGGAACAAGCGGTCCCGCTTATCGGCATCAGATCGGCTGGTTAACGTATTTGCTTCCTTATGTCGAACAATCGACGGTTTACGACCTGATCGATTTCACGCAAATCGGGCCGAGTAATGGTAGTCCAAATCCGAACGGCTCAGCTACAAACAATGCAGCTTTTCATGCAGCCGGCGGAGCCAATATTAGCGTCTACATCTGCCCCAGTGATCCTGTCAGCCGGGTTGATACTGTTTGGGCGCCTTCCAATTATCTGGGAAGCCAGGGGCCAGACTGTTCGTGCCGGGGCAGAAGTTGCAGAGGGATTTTCGGGCATAATACCTGGATGAGTTTTTCCGATATTACTGACGGAACTTCAAGCACGGTCGCTTTTGGTGAAACAACAAAAGGTGATCTCAGCGTCAGCACGTTGCAGGATAATTATTTCTATCGCCCAGCAGGAGGGAATGCTCAGGATATCAATACCTGCCAGGGAGGGACGTTAAGCAGATCTGATCGCGCGACCGTCTGGTTTGGTGGAAATCCGCAGCACAATATGCTCAGTACCAATCGTGGGCCGAACGATCTGCGATTCGACTGTATCGCCCCCAATAATGGTTGCACAAACTTTGCTGCTCGCAGTGCCCATGCCGGCGGTGCTCATTTCGGCATGTGCGACGGGTCTGTCCAATTCATGTCGGAAAACATTGACACCGGCGTCATTCAGGCATTGGGCTCCCGAAATGGTGGCGAAGTTATTGGTGAATATTGATGCTCAAAATCAATAACAAATCCATGACTCACTACATGCGGAACTCTTCGGACTGCCTGATAGTTGGATTGCTGCTCTGTTTCTTCTTCTGCCAAGCGGCACAAGGCGAAGAGAAAGCCGCATCTCAACCGCAGTCTTCTGTTCAAAATCGTATTGCGTTTGTCGGTTTGCATGGCGGGATTTTTGACGTACTCAAACGATACGAAAAAAATGTCAATCTGCAAATCGATTATCTCAAAGATGAAGACTTCTCAGCAAAACAGGTTGATTTGGCAAAGTACCGGGTGATTTTTCTGCAACATTTGCGACGAGAAGACCGCGAGCATTATCGCCCAATGATCACTTCAGCCAGGATGCAGAATCCGGACTTGCGAATTTTCTCGATTTCGGGACTGGCCGAAAAGCATCTCCCCGAATTGACCAAGCAGGGAATTATTGAAAGTGATCCGAAATTAAAAGCTTATTACGGTTCGTCCCCAGAGAATCTCAGGCGGTTGCTGATTTATGTCAACGTTACGTACTTGAAACGTGCAGGCAATATTTTGCCTCCGGTTGAAACAGAGCGAAAAAGCGGGCTG
>JAJRTM010000036.1 GCA_024278285.1 Planctomycetota bacterium | reverse complement strand
ATGGCTTCACGAAAACGACGACCAAGAAACGGGGCGATATCTAACGAAAGAAGTAGCGTCCCGGATACAGCAAATATCGCATAAAAACTGTAGGGGATTGCTGCAAAAAAGAAGTTAATTCGATCCGATTCACTTGCCAGGTACGCAACTCCCGGCAGAAAAATAAGTGCCTGGATATAACTGGGCCACGCATTGAATGCGAGTAAACACGCAATCGGCGAAGCCGTGGAATCGACAATGTACGACAACTCTTCATGACTGACTCGCTGCTGATCTGCAATCGGCTTGACGGTCGTGCCAACCAGCACGGTGCTGATGGTTCCGCCCTGAAAAAAGAGAATCCCCAGTCCCCAGGCAACCAACTTGGCAGAACGTGGTCCGCGAACGAATTTGCGTGTCACCATTTGGGCAAACGCAATCGCTGCTCCTGTTTTCGACCAGACTCCCATCAACCCGCCAAGCAGCCAAAGGTAAAGAATGAGAATGCCAGCCGCTTGTTTTGTTGCCATCGATGCCAAAAGAACATCCTCGGTAAAATCGTATTGCTGAAGAATCAGGGCTCCACAAACAATTCCAATCAAAAGCGATGTCAACGGCTCACGACAAATCCAACAAAGTGAAATCGCAACAAAAGCAGGAAGTAGCGACCAAATTCCGTAATGAGAAGTCGCCACCAGTTGCGAGTAACCAACCTCTCCAGTTGAATCGGTTTCGACCACCAGCACTTTCGTCTCTTCAGGTGTCGTTCCCATCGCTGAGTAACCGAGCAAATCTTTTGGCGATAAGCCAGATTTCCCCAACGATACCGCATCAGAAGTATCATCTAAATTTGCAGTATCAATTGCAAAACGTTGCACCACCCAGACAGGTCGAACAACAATTCCAACCGACGCCGAAATCAGCAAGGCGGAAAGAACGATTACAACAAGAGTATAATTCCCGGATGTTACAGTCGACGAATTGATGAAATGAATCTCCAGTAAATTTTTTCAGTAGGCATAAACAAAATTCATTAATCGTACCTATTCAGCTTTGAGGTTGGATCCGCTTCTGGCTTGCCTGCCTATCATACAGCATTCTCAAACGAGCCAGACAGGAATGTCTGTACTCCTTTTGAATTAATCGAGGCTCCCTTCATTAGTCCCGATAAATGGAGCTGATTCTCAACAAACAACGCGAAACATGACACCATGTACACTCCTCCTCGCCTATTTAGATCAAGTAACCACACACAATACCTCCCCTATATTGCTTAATCTGAACAGAAATGGCAAAATAGAGCAGTTAAACTCTGGAATCATGTCTTTCCCAAATTGTCTTAAATGAATACACTCCCACCAACGTAACTGGTAAAACAGCAAGGTTTGGACAAAAAAGTTTTATTCGATCCAGTCGGACTGTTTTATTCTGATATCCATGTCCAAGTTGAAATCTTGTTTAACATTTGCGTATCGATGTGAACAACAATCGTTAGTAGCAAAATCATTGACAGATTAGTAGATGCCGCTCAGGAGAATTTTGTGAAAGTATTCGAGAAAACTCTGGGCCTGGTCCCATCCATATTGACCAGCTTGATTCTGTCTGCCTGCATACAATCTGCTGCCGCGGACGAGAAAAAAGAGCAGAGCGAAAAACCTCTGGAAAACCGTCTCACCATCATGCAATCCAGTGCAGATGGATTGATTGGTGATCTAGAATATATGGTGAAGACTCTCGCGAAGCAATCGAAAACCTGGCGAGATTATATTGAACCGAATCTAGAAATCTTTCTGGATGGTGTCGATACCAAAAAACCAATTCGTATCGATATTTATTACGATGAAAAACTAGGCGACTTTTATCGGTTGAGTTTTCCGTATTCCAATTTCGATAATTTCAGAAATAATATCGATGCTTCAGGGATCACCAGCAAGGTAAAAGCGACGGGGCTGTACCATCTGAGCGATGGTTACGATGGCTGGATGCGGACGAAATTCAATTACGCCATTTTTGTCCCAGAAGACAAAAAGGAGTTTGCCTCCAAAGATATTGCCAACCCACTCGATGATCTCCAACCATTAATAAAGGCCAAGTTCGATACCGCGATATTGATTGATCACGATAAACTGGGTATGGAGCAACGGAAGAAGAACTTTGCTGAAATTAATAAAAACGTCTTGGCTGGCATTAAGAAAAAGTCGACAGAATCTGTTGTCGAATTTGAATTGCGAAAACTCCTTTCAGCAAATCAACTGGCTGAAATAGAACAGTATTATGTCGAAATAAAACACCTCGAAGCGGGTTGGATTACCGATAGCGAAAAGAATGAAGGCAGAGGTTCCTTAAAGCTCACTGCGCTGGAAGGGACCGAACTGGCTGGTGCATTGAAGCAGCTCACCGAAGCTAAAAGTAAATTTGTAGAGATTCCTGAATCGAAAGATTTTGTCGTCTCTGGCCGCCTGTTTTTCCCCATTGTGAAATCACGGCAAGAGCGTTACAAAGCTCTCTACAAAGCATTCCTTCCGGTCCAACTGAAAAAGATCGAGAAGAAGAAAGAATATTCGCAAGAGCAGAAAAAAGCAGCTCAATCAGCCCTTGAAAAAGTAATTGCCATGCTGACACAGGGGTTGGACCTGGGGCATATCGATGGCTTTGTTGAAATGAGACGTGCCAAGCAGGATGACCCACAATCTGCTCACGAACTTGTCGCTGCGATGCACGCGGTCAAGGGGAAAGATGCTGAGGAAATCATCAAACTGCTACCGAAAATTAACGATGCCTTCAAAGTAAAAATGGATATCGAAACCGTGGGAGACCTGCACATTCACGAAATCGTGATGGGTAAAAATGTGCTGCCGATGATCGATTCACTTTTCGGCACTCCCTGCAAAATTCATCTTGCAACAAGTGATGACCTGCTTGCGATTGCAGTGGGCGAAAATGCAAAAAAATGGCTCGTCGATACTCTTACCCTCATTAACAAAACGGAAGCAAAGCCGGTCCCTGAATTTGTCAAATTCAAAGGGCATATCAAGCCGTTTGTTATTGCATTAAGCAAACGAAAAGAGAAAAAAGATCTCGAAGAATCAATCAAGGCAACTCGCGAAAAATTGATTGAAGCGTTTGATGAAAAGAAGTTTAAGCAGGCTCACGACTACATCGAAATGACCGATAAAATGGTCGATGGGGAAGTTCAAGGAACAATGAAAATTGAACCGGGCTTGTTCCGATTTATCGGCCTGCTGATTGCAGAAGGTGCCAAGAATAATCTCTAGCATCCTAACCCGGCATAGCCGGAACCAAACAGGGATATGAACCACGAAAGAAGAGAAAAATTGTTTAACGGCAAGCCGAAGGCGACTGCGTAAACAGGTCTGCTTTTTGGGGAGATGTCGAACCGCGAATAAACGTGAATTTTCGCGAATTAATTTCTTAGTCAGACCGGGTAGCTCAGTGATGCTTGGTTTTGCAGGAATTCAGGTTGTTCGTAGGGTCCGCTATTGCGGACCACCGCACGAAACAGGGGGATCCACTTCCCATCGTGGTCCGCAATAGCGGACCCTGCGCCAAATCTGAATAGTTACTTTTTCTTTTTGGAAAGGTCTCGATTGGCAATCGCTGATTGACTCGCGATTTCGCTGAGTAGTTGCTGAATGTTGAAATCATGTTTTTCGAATGACTGTCTCAATTCCGGAAGTTTTTTTTGTCCGAATGCCTGGGCAGGTTGCTTGGTTAGATATTGAAAAAGTTGTTCCGCAAACGCTAGTTGTGTTTCAGGACTTTTGACGAGAAATGCTGTCAATGCCTGCGCTCCGATAAACTCGGTGTTGTTTCCGTCACGATCTATATATCGTCCGGATGTATCGACCGATTTCCCTTTCTCTTTCAGGCGAAATCGTCCTACCGCATCGTATTTCTCCAAAGTGAATCCGAGCTGATTGATCAGCCCGTGACACGATCCGCACAGCGCCCCCTTTGTTTGGAGTGCCACACGCTCGCGAGTTGTCATGTCCGGATTCAAATCGACTTCCAGCGGAGCCACCGCAATCGGCGGCGGCTTCAGGAAGCGTCCCATCAAACTTCTTGCCAGAAAAACGCCACGATGAATTGGCGAACTGCCATCTTAATACGCCATGCCTGCCATCAAAAATGGATGCGAAATTAACCCGGCTCGATGTTTTGGATCAAATTCAACTCGCTGGAACGGCGCATCTGCAGGAAGATCAACACCATAAAACATCGCGAGCCGACCGTTCAGATAAATCGAGTTGGTGGAAAGCAGCTCCCGGAAATCTGACTTTTTACTCCAGACAATATCCTCAATAAGCAGATCAAGCGAAGTACGCAAGTCGGAAGCGAAATGTTCATCAAATTCCGAATACAATTCTTTCGATTTTGTCAGATCATTAAAGTGATCGTACTGTAACCATTGATGAAAAAAAGCACGTACCTTCGAGCGTGTCCGATAATTTTTGACCATCCGCTGCGCCTGCGTTTTAATTTGCGATTCGGTTTTCAGTTTCCCCTGAGCAGCCAACGCTAACAGCTTTTTATCCGGGATTGAATCCCACAGGCAAAGAGCCATCCATTCTGCGACACGGTATTGCTGTTGCTGTGGATTCGATGGATCAGAAATCCCCAGAAAAAGAAACCGAGGCGATTTCAACACCAGTAGAATCACTCGCCTGGTCGCGACAAGGGGATCTTTGACACGCTCAAACTGGCGATCAATGATCGCTGCTTTTAATTGTTTTGATAATGGCCTGCGGAACGCTCGTGTTGCAAATGTTTCACAGAAGTTATGAAGTATTTCAGTCTTCTTCTTCGGATCTTTACCGAGTTTTGCCAGTGCATCAATCTGCTGAATGACTTTGTCTGCTACTTCGATTGCAGCATAAGTGGTCGCATCATTCCATTCTTTGGAGACCGAAACGCCACGCTCGTAACCAACACTTTTATCATCAGGTGGGAACGGAGTTTCGACAATCAGAACGGCGGGATAATCTTCCGGCGAGAGATTTCGAGAGGGGATCAACTGCTCGCTCTGATGAGGTGGCTTCCATTTCAATTGAGCAGTGACTTTTTCCTCTGTTTTCGATTTGTAGATTTCCATGTAAATCGGATACACCCGACCGCCAGTTAGAAAAATTGTTTTTCGATATTCTTTTTGATCTCCCGATTTTACACGAGCGTTGATCAACGGATCATCTGCATCATTAAGCCAGAGTTGGCCTGCATTATCTGTGACCATTGCCAGATCATAAAAACCAGTTTCGGGCGCGAGTAAGCCGCCACGCCAGGTGCTTGTGAATTTTTCGAATTCTATCTTTTCATCAGGCTTGCTTTTATCATCAAAACTGACGTTCACAACGGACTCGACTTTTTCGAGAAGTATATTCTTTTTATTCAATCCGCGGTTTTTATAATACCTGGCTTTCAGGCCGCGTTTTTCGCTGATATTTCGATCCCAACGAAAGCTGCCGACTAAATCTGCAATGCTGTTACGATACTGGCGATTTGTCAAACGGGAAAACGCCACATGGGCCGGCTTGTTTCTGGCTTGTGCGGTGATCGAATAAAACTGATAATGAATATGGGCAGCGACCGTAGCAGCTTCTTTGCCGACGCATGTTTCCGGTTTCTCTTCCGGCATCGTCTCTTCGATATACTTAGCCAGTTCCTTAATCGAAAGATCGCCGATGAGCGACTCCGGATAAACCGTTTCCACTCCTTCGCCGTGCTTACCGTGGCACTTCGCACATTTCTGCAAATAAATCTGCTCCCCCTGTTTCGATTGTGCATAAAGCTCAAAAGGTGAAGTGAAAATAGCGATACAACTAAGCATCAACCAGAAACGACAAGAATAATTGTTGCGGAATGTCATGATTCAGACTTGATCATCTAACTTGGCGGGGCCCGACACGATTTTCGTCATCGGTTAAATGGGTAAGAAATCTTCTGTTTCAAAAACAGGACAGCATTGTACCGAATGCTACTTCTGGATTTCAACCTGAACATCAAAATGAGACGATGCCGGTCGCTATTTTTCCATCAAGCCTTTCAACACCGCAAGATTGATCACATCCATTTCGATGCCGTCTCGTTTTTCTTTTTTAGTTTCCAGATACATCGGCAGTTTATCAAAACGAGGATCGTTCACGAGGTGCCGAAACGGTTCGAGCCCGAGTTCTCCTTCGCCGATATGATCATGCCGGTCTACTCGGCTGCCGAGTGGTTTCTTGCTGTCGTTGATGTGGAACGAACAAATCTTTTCGATGCCGACTACGTCATCAAATTCTTCAAAAGTCGCGTTGTAATCTTCTTGTGAAATAAGTGGATAGCCGGCTGCAAAAATGTGGCAAGTATCGACACAAATGCCGAGTCTGTTTGTATCTTTGACATCCTCAAGAATTTTAGCCAGATGCTCGAACCGATGTCCTAAATTTGTCCCTTGTCCTGCCGTTGTTTCAAGCCACAGTTTACAATGAATACCGCTGATCCGCTGATGAACTTCATCAATCCCCTTGGCGATCCGCTTCAAGCCGCCTTGTTCGGTATCATCGACAAAACTGCCGGGGTGCATCACCACGCCTTCCAGTCCCAACGCTTCTGCTCGCTCTAATTCGATCACGAGGGCATCAACTGATTTGTTCCAGAGTTCCTCTTTGGAACTCGCCAGATTGATCAAATAACTATCGTGAGAACAAGGCTTGACAAGACCAGCTTCTGCAACGGCTTCACGAAACCTCTTGCAATCTTCGTCGGCTAGTTCTTTCCCTTCCCAGCGATTATTATTCTTTGTGAAAATCTGGACGGTATCCAACCCCAATTCCGCAGCCTTCGCCGCAGCTTTGTAATACCCGCCTGCAATAGATAAATGTGATCCAAATAATGGCATATTTATGTTTCCGTGAACTGTTTTTTCTATCAAGCCACAACGTGACCGGGTAATCAGCCGTAGGGTCCGCTATTGCGGACCATCGCATGAAATAGAGATATCAAATTCCCAACGTGGTTCGCAATAGCGGACCCTACGGGGCTACAAATAATAAGCTGATTTTTGTTCGAGCAGGTTCAGCAGATATTTGCCGTAATCGCCTTTTGCAATTGGTTCTGCCAGTTGACGTAGTTGGTCGTCATCGATGTAACCGAGTCGCCAGGCAATTTCTTCGGGGCAGGATATTTTTAAGCCCTGTCGCTCTTCGATCACGCTGACATAATCAGACGCTTCCCGTAGCGAGCGGTGCGTGCCTGTGTCGAGCCAGGCGGTTCCTCGTCCGAAAATTTCAACATTGAGATTCCCCTGCTCCAGATAAATCCGATTCAAATCGGTTATTTCCAGTTCACCACGAGCAGATGGTTTGAGGTTCTTGGCGTATTCCACAACTTTGTTATCATAGAAATAAAGCCCGGTGACTGCCAGTTTCGATTTCGGGTGCTTCGGCTTTTCTTCGATCTCGACCGGCTTCCCCTGTTCGTTTAAGACGATCACGCCGTAACGTTGCGGATCTTTAACATGGTAAGCAAATACGGTCGCCCCCGATAAATTATCTGATGCTGCTTCGAGAGAATCGACCAGCTTATGTCCGTAGAAAATGTTGTCCCCCAGAATAAGGCAGCACGGTTCGTTTTGAATGAACTCTTCGCCGATGATAAATGCCTGGGCAAGCCCTTCCGGTTTCGCCTGTTCCCGATATTCGATGTTTAAGCCCCACCGCGATCCGTCGTCGAATAACCTGCGAAACAACGGCAGATCGTGCGGCGTACTGATGATGAGAATCTCCCGGATGCCCGCCAGCATCAGCGTCGAAAGCGGATAGTAGATCATCGGTTTATCGTAGATCGGCAGCAACTGCTTACTGATCGGCAGCGTCGCCGGGTACAGTCGCGTCCCCGATCCACCTGCCAGAATAATGCCTCGTTTTTTCATAATTTGTTTCCTGCCCAGCCTACACTACACCTGATAAAAATCACGATACCATTCGATGAAATTGGCGATACCGGTTTCGATTGGGGTCGCGGGGCGGAAGCCGACATCGCGGATTAAATCGTCAACATCTGCATAAGTGGCAGGGACATCGCCCGGCTGAATCGGCATCATATTTTTCTCTGCCGTTTTGCCAAGACATTTTTCGATGGTTTCGATCATATACATCAACTCGACCGGCTCGTTGTTGCCAATGTTGTACAACTTATATGGGGCTGCACTGGAACCGGGATCGGAATCATCTTCCGACCAGTCAGGGTTCGGCTGGGGGACTTTATCGGAAACACGAATCACCCCTTCGACAATGTCATCGACATAAGTGAAATCGCGTTTCATTTTCCCGAAGTTGAACACGTCAATCGGACGATCTTCCAGAATCGCTTTGGTGAATAAAAACAGAGCCATATCCGGGCGACCCCACGGGCCGTAAACCGTAAAGAATCGCAGCCCGGTCGTGGGAAGTCCATAAAGATGGCTGTAGGTGTGAGCCATCAATTCGTTCGCTTTTTTGGAAGCAGCGTACAAACTGACCGGGTGATCGACACTGTGGTGAACCGAAAACGGCATCTTTTTGTTCGTGCCATAAACCGAACTGGAAGAAGCGTAAACCAGATGCTTCGTTTCGTGGTGCCTGCACGCTTCCAGAATATTCGTGAAGCCGACAATGTTACTGTCGATGTAGGCGTGCGGGTTCGTTAACGAATATCGCACCCCGGCTTGTGCAGCCAGATTCACGACAACATCGGGGTTTACTTCGTCGAACAACGCATAAATATCTTCACGATCTTCCAGATTCATTTTAACGTTGCGAAAACCTTCACGCGGCGTTAATCGATCCAGCCTCGCTTGCTTGAGTGTCGGGTCGTAATAGTCGTTGAGGTTGTCGATGCCAATTACTTCGTCGCCGCGATCCAGCAATTTCCCTGATAGATGCGACCCAATAAATCCTGCTGCTCCGGTGACAAGATACTTACTCACAACTCTCCCTTTCGAAGCCGTTCACGGTAGTAATCGACAGCGTGTTTCAACCCGGTTTCCAGGTCAGTCGTCGGCTGCCAGTTCAAAACTTTTTTTGCTTTATCGATATTCGGACAACGTTGCTTCGGGTCATCTTCAGGTAACGGCATATAAGTGGTTCCACTTTTTGAACCTGAAACTTTAATGACTGCTTCTGCCAGCTCCTTCATCGTGTTTTCGGTTGGATTACCCGTATTGACCGGCCCAATTTCTTCATCCTGATTCATCATTCGAATGAACGCGTCAATCAAATCGGCAACATAACAGAAAGAGCGTGTTTGCATCCCATCGCCATACAAGGTCAACGGTTCGTCCCGCAGCGCCTGCATGATGAAGTTGGAAACGACTCGCCCATCATCGGGGTGCATTCGTGGTCCGTAGGTATTGAAAATCCGCACAATTCGAATCTCCAAACCATGAGCCAGATGATAGTTCATACATAACGATTCTGCGACCCGCTTTCCTTCGTCGTAACAACTGCGTGGTCCAAGCGGATTGACATTTCCCCAGTAATCTTCTGTTTGAGGGTGAATTTCCGGATCGCCATACACTTCTGAAGTGGAGGTATGCAGTATCCTGGCGCCACATCGCTTGGCAATTCCCAGCACATTGACCATCCCCACGGTCGAGGTTTTAATTGTTTTGATCGGATTATGCTGATACGCCTTGGGGGAAGCGGGACAAGCCAGATTATAAATCTGATCCGCTTCGATAAACAACGGGCGAACAATATCGTGCCGGATCAATTCAAAACGTGGATGCCCAATGAGATGGGAAACATTCCGTTTTGAACCAGAGAAAAAGTTATCGACACAGATAACATCGTGTCCCTGTTCAATTAATCGATCACAAAGGTGGCTGCCAAGGAATCCTGCCCCGCCAGTAACAAGAATAGATTTAGGTGTCATTTTATAATTGAATTCATCTGGTTAAAGCGTGATTATGGTTGTAAAAGTTGGGAAATCCCAACTGATGAGGAATCTTTTTCAGTACATCCTGCCATCGTTTTAGTAAGAAAAACTGCCCGCCCGCTCCAATCGCCACGGCACAACTTTCGGACGCAAGGGGTTTGGCTCAATTCGCGAAAAACTCTTGCACCCGAGATCGAAAGGAT
>JAJRTM010000035.1 GCA_024278285.1 Planctomycetota bacterium | reverse complement strand
GGGGCAATAGGAAATAAACCCCTTGACTTTGAGTAACACATAGGTTACCCTTGATATGACTGATGAAATAATCGAAGTGATCGAGTATGTCAACGACGCGGGCAAAAACGCTGTCGCTGAATGGATCAAAAAACTCGATATTACTGCGTTTACCAAAGTTGCCGCTGTGATTGAACGGATGAAGTTGGGCAATTTCGGGGACGCAAAATCGGTCGGTGAGGGTGTCAGCGAAAGACGCATTGATTTTGGCCCCGGATACCGCGTTTACTTTGGTAGGGATGGGAGCAAACTCATTATCTTGCTTGGCGGTGGTACGAAGCGACGTCAGCAAAATGATATTGAAGCTGCGAAACTAGCTTGGGCCGAATATAAAAGAAACAAGAAAAGGAAATAACCCATGGGACACACAAGACCATTTAGCGAGAGCGTGAAAGAGCGGGCACAAAATGACCCCGATTTTCGTTCAGCCATGTTGGCCGAAGCCGCAGAATGTTTTCTTAACGGCGAGCCAGACGTTGCCAAGGGGCTGTTACGCTCCTACGTCAATGCGACGATAGGTTTTCAAGAGTTGGGCAAAGTCGTAGACAAAAATCCTAAAAGTCTGATGCGTATGTTAGGGGCGGAAGGAAACCCGCGTGCCCAAAATCTCAGTGCGTTAATCGCCTCGCTGCAAAAACACGAAGGCGTACATTTGGAAGTTCGCCCGGTTGGATAAGCTACGGGCAATAGGAAAAAAGCAGGGCGGTGATAACGGAAAAACTGTTCGCCAGGAGGAACCGGGGCCGATGAGACCGACCCCGGCATTAGGCTACGTCTCTGGGTAGAGGGTGTCCGCCACGCTCTCGATCAGTTCCCAAGTAAACCCATCGTTGCAGTCGTGCCAGCTCTTGCACTGCTGGAGCACGTTCCAAGCTTGGTCGTCATTGAGATCAGGACGACGACTTTGCACATCATCAATAGACCAGAGAATAGCGATTTGACGACGGAGTTTGAGTACCGCGTGAACGTCGATTTCAGAATGTTTTTTGGTTTTAGTCATAGTGCAATCTCCTTGTTGCTGTCGGTTTGAAAAGTACGGTGGCCGCTGCTGAGCAACGACCACCGCCGGGGTGAGTGAGGGGGATACTTAGCCGCCCTCGTTTTCAGCGTCTCTGGCTTCTGCCTTGAGTTGCAGCTCTAAGTCGTAAGCTTTGGCTGCTAGGCGGGAAACTTTGAGAAGCTCGGTTCCGCTGTAGCTGTTGGTGTCCTTGTAGGTTTCACCCTCTTTGTAGGTTCTGACGATGGTGGTGTTGAAAAACACACCGTTCTCGCTTTCTTTTTTCCAGAGTGTGGCAACAATGGCTCCGTCACGAAGTTTTGCAGCCGGTTTTTGGTTGGTTGAAGTTGTCATGGTCTTTTTCCTTTTCTGGGTTAGAGTTGACTTGCACTCCGACCGACAATCGTTTTAAGGCGAGTAATCAAGGCCGTTAGCCGCCACGCGGGCGGTGAAGAGGGTCCGCAGCGTAGCGAAGGGGCCGCCTGCAACCGAGCCTTGAATGCCTGCCTGCGATTGTCAGGATTGCTAGAGTCAATCTTTAATTCAGAAATCGAGATAAACGACTTTTTTGACGACGTAACCAAAAGCGGCTTGCAGAACCTGGGATGATGCGTTGCTAAACACTGGTAAGAACTGCGAGTACCGTCTTTTTTCAACACTTCGATATGCCGTAAAAAGGTGACACCTTGGACATCCAACAGCGGGAGCAGGGACTTCTTATTCCCGAGTAGCAGCGGCACGGCTTTGACTGCAATTGCAGAAGGTCAAGAAAAAGCTGACAACGGGGATGGCTGAGTCTGCTTTACTTCCCGGAAGGTACGTGCAAACAGCAGAGGCAGGCTACGTTTCAAACCGATACCACGCCGAGGCACATGGTTGAACTTTCTATCGCATTATGATAGACATGAGTCCCCTTACGGAGGACTACTATGCTATACGAGCGTTCGCTTACCATTGAAAACCGACTGCTGACGGTGCTGGAACTTATCGAGACGGGCGATTACGCCACCCACGATCTTGCGGAAGAGTTGGGGGTATCGATCCCGACGATCTCGCGGGACGTAACCGCGCTGCGTCAACGTGGGTATGACATTCATGCCGAGCGCGAGGGCACTACCTGGCGCTACGTTCTCTTTAGTGTGCCGACGAAAAAGCAAGCTGGCGGTATTCGCCCATCTCGGAGACTTCCGCGATGAATAGCGAGCAGCTAGAAAACGACTTGAAGGCCCTGGTGGAAACAATCGATGAAGAATCCTTCGTTTTCGATTTATTGCTGGCCTACGGACAATCCAAGGCATCTATTACTCGCCTCAGAAAAGGGGATTACAACCTCTCAAAAAACCCTGACGAAATCCTCTGGAAGAAAAAACTGTTTTTCAAGAAAGAGACGGAGAGTGATTTGCATGGTCTGATCGACCAGTTGAAAAACGATGAGGCCATTATCAAACAAAAGCCTCGGTTTCTGATCGTTACCGATTACAAGACGCTATTGGCGTTGGATACCAAGACTGAGGATACGCTTGATATCTCCATTCAGGAGCTACCCAAGCATTATGATTTTTTCTTGCCTTGGGCCGGGCTGGAGAAAACGCAGCTTCAAGGCGAGAACCCAGCCGACATCAAAGCGGCGGAGCGAATGGGGCGGCTTTACGACCTCATTCTGGAGAACAACCCGCCGCAAACGGACGCCGATCGACACGCCCTCAATATTTTCCTGTCGAGATTGCTGTTTTGCTTCTTTGCCGAAGATACCGGTATTTTTGAAGCCGATTTGTTTACCAATTCGGTCGCATCGCACACGGCAGACGACGGCAGCGATTTGCAGGACTATTTGCAAAAGCTGTTCAGCGTACTCAATACCGAAGACCGCTCGGAATTCCCCGCCTTCCTGCAGAAGTTCCCCTACGTCAACGGCGGACTGTTTGCAGACGAGTATCCCGTCCCGATCTTCAAAGCAAAATCGCGGAAGATCATTATTGAGTGTGGCGAACTGAACTGGAAAGCGATCAATCCCGACATCTTTGGCAGCATGATCCAGGCGGTCATTCATCCCGATCAGCGTGGTGGTTTGGGAATGCACTACACGTCGGTCGTCAACATCATGAAGGTCATCGAGCCGCTGTTTCTCAATGACTTGAAAGACGAGCTGAAACGAGCCATTAAGAATAAAAAGAAACTGGAAGCCTTGCTAGAAAGGATTTACCATCTACGGATTTTCGACCCTGCCTGCGGATCGGGAAACTTCTTGATTATTGCTTACAAAGAGCTGTGCAAGCTGGAGATCGAGATTTTCAGACAGTTGCAGAGCAAGCAACATGGGCAAAAGCAGTTTCGGTTTTTAAGTAAGCTTCAACTCACGCAGTTCTATGGGATTGAACTCGATGATTTCGCCCATGAGACGGCCAAACTTTCACTGTGGCTGGCTGAACATCAAATGAACATGGCTTTTAAGGCTGTTTTCGAAGACACACGAAAGACTTTGCCGCTGCAAGATGGCCCAATGAGCACGTAGCTGCCGTGAGAGGACGCCCAAATTCGGCAGGGGAGCGGTCATCTATTTCCGTAACGATCGAGTGATAATATAGATTCTGGAAAATCAGATCACTTTTCACTCAGATTCTTAATCGCTTTGCTAATCGGCAAAAAAAGCGTTTTCGGTTTAGTTCTGAACTTTGTAAACCCATATCGTTCATAGAAGGAAACTGCGTTGTCATCTTTTGCATCAACAATGACGGCATAGGCTCCTACGCCAGAAGTCGTACCCCGCTTGATCGCATCGTAAACCAAGTAGCCCCCACAGCCCTTTCCTTGATGAGACGTGTCAACTGCTAGGCGACCTATTCGAAAAGCTGGGACATCGGGGTAGCGGGGCAATTTTTTTTGTTGTGTCGTTGGAATCTCCGTCAAAGGAATTACCGCTGAGGAAATCGTATAATAACCGGCTATCTGTCCGGTATCCCGAGCAGTGTCAATCAAGACGTAACAGGCCGCCACCCGTTTACGAACATCTTGCCGAGCTTGTTTTCGGAAATAATCAGTCAGAACCTTGACGCCACAATCAAACGTCGCACGGTCCTGCTGAGCAAGTGCTTCAATTCGATAAGAATGACTCACGAAGGTTCTACAAATTCGTTGTAGAGTGTGGCAGCTTTTTGGAGTGCTGGAGCAACCGGTGGAGGATTAAGCAACGCTTCAACAAATTCCTTCTGATCTTCCCTAGATAGTTTAATTTCTCTGTGAAAAGTAATCGCTTTTTCGGCAGCCTCACGAGCAGACGAAACGACAAAATCGCTTAACGTCCTTCCCTGTAGATCAGCAGCCTCTTTTAATAAGGAATGAATTGACGCGGGAAGGCGAGCTTCAATACGGGCTGTTTTATTCTCTTCCAACATGATAAAAACCTTTCTT
>JAJRTM010000398.1 GCA_024278285.1 Planctomycetota bacterium | reverse complement strand
GATCTCCTGTTCCGCAGTTTTAAGGCAAGACGGAAAGCGGGTCACCAAAGCCGATGTGAAACAGGGAAATGAAGCTCTCGGTTTATTGGCAGGTAACGAAGTGCATGCACGATACGAAATGCAACGCGGGATGATCGCCTACTTCGATTCTGTCGCCAACGATGGCACAAAGAACGCCGGCTTTGGTTTGCAAATCATCGGCAGCGAAGGGCTGATCGATATGAGCTGTGATGTGCAGCCGCTGGCATATCTGGTGCCAGACAACCCATTTCGACCAACCACCAAACCGCGTCCCTGGGTTCCAATTACCTCTGCGGGAGTCAGCAAACCTGAACCTTTGAAAAACCTGAGCGAAACAATCGGGCATCACGTTGGCCTGGTTCGTGATTTAATCGATGCGATGCAAAACAACCGCCAGCCTCTTTGTAATATGTATGAAGGGGCGACGACAGTCGAAATGATTTGCGCCGTATTCGCTTCACATCAACAAAACAGTGCAGCGGTTACATTCCCGTTAAAAGAAAGAGGCAACGCCCTTGCCAAACTCTGATTTTGCAGGTTCGCATCGCTCAGATAATGACTGTTGTAATTCATTAACTCAAAAGTGACCAGAGCCAGCGGCAAGGCGCTAGCCGCCGGTGTTACGTGTTGTCTGTGGTGGCTCGCGTTTTCTGTTTACCGATGACCGGCGGCTAGCGCCTTGCCGCTTACAATAAATTGAAATCGAACAGTAATTGTTCGAACGATGCTTAGCTGGAGTAGAATTTCATTGGATCAGTTTTGCAAACTTGGATTATACAGTGCTTGAATCGAATTCCCGACAATCTGTAAAAGTGGCTTACCTTTGGGATGGAGTTGGTTCAACGCTTCTGGAAAATGTGACGCTGATTTCCGAGCAGGGCATCATCACCGAGGTGACATCCAATCGGGTTGATGACGCTGTTGATTTAGGGAATGCGGTCATTATTCCTCCGCTGGTCAATGTGCATGTTCATCTGGAGTTCAGCCATTTGAAGCAGCCTCTTTCACCCGCTCTTCCATTCACAAAATGGATCGGCAAAACGATGGCAGATAGGCGAGCCAATCCCGATGTGCAACATTCGATTGATTCAGGGATAGCTGAATCTGCCAATGCGGGCGTGGTAATGCTCGGGGAAATTGTGACTCACTCTCCAGTTAATTATGTGACAAAAAAAACAGAGCCTTCACTGTTGTTGTTTCGTGAACTGATAGGCTTAACGCCCGCGGCAGTTAACGAGCAAAAAGAAGTCGTCACGTCGTTTTTGAAGCAGTTTCAGAATCAGCATTCACTCGGTTTAAGTCCGCATGCACCGTATACCGTGCGGCCAGAACTGCTGGAACAATGCGTTCAATGGGCCTGTGAATATAAATTGCCCGTAACGATGCACCTGGCAGAAACGCGGGCAGAGTTAGAAATGATGAATTCAGGAACGGGTAAAATTGTCGAGATGCTTCAAAAGCTTGATCTTTGGGATTCACAAATGATCGAACCGGGAACGAAGCCGCTTGATTATCTTCGCATACTCTCGCAAGCTCCCTTGGCGATACTGGCTCACGGTAACTATTTGGATGATGAAGAAATCGAATTTCTGGCAAGCGAGCCTCAAATGTCAATCGCCTACTGCCCGCGAACCCATGCTTTTTTCCAGCACGATAAACACCGCTGGCGTGAAATGAGCGAAGCGGGAGTTAATGTCGCGATCGGCACGGATGGACGTGGTTCTAATCCCGATCTCGATTTATGGAAGGAAGTTCAATTTCTGGGAAAAAGTTCGCGCCCCCGTGATGCAGAGCAAATTCTACGCATGGCAACGGTCAACGGTTGGCAAGCGTGCGGCAAGCCTGTTCGTATCGAAGTGGGACAGCGAGCCTGCTGGACAGTGATTCGCCATCGAGAAATTTCCACGAAACGATTCTCTGGCTGGAGCGATTTAATCGGGCAACAAACCTACGTAGAAACAGTTAATCATGCAGGCCTTTGGGGAAAATGATTTTACCTCAAGCGGCAATTTTAATTCGTTTAATGGCGCACTGTTATCCTGGCATTATTGATCAACATAATTCACGCGATTAGGGGGAATGCCATAGACTCGTTTGAAAGAACGTGAGAATTGAAAAGCATCTGCAAACCCCATCCTCTGGGCGACTTCCTTAACCATTAATCCTTCCTTCATGAGCAAACCTGCTGCGTAATTCATTTTTCGTCGAAGCAAATATTGATATGCACCGCAATCGGAAAAACGTCCAAACAAACGGGAGAGATGCACGGGGGTGACATCACACTTAATGGCAATATCCTGGGCGGAACGCAACTGCAAAAACTGATCATCGATGTAGCGGCGAATGCGCTCGTAAGTGGTATAAGCCTTCGGCATGGTGATCCCTTGCGGCAAACTCAATTGCTGGATTTTCAGAAATAATAGTTGAGTTAGTGAAGCACAAATAGACGGGACAATCGGACCGCTGCTGACTCCATTTCGCAGCAGCAGTTCGAAAACATCGATCAATTCATGAACACCACCCACTGCAAAAGCGGCGTAGCTTTTCACTCCCGATTTTAATTTTGTCTCTCGTAATAGCTTATTTCCCTGAGTTCCCACGAAGTCGATGTAATATTTCCGCATGAGATTTTGAGGATGACTGCGAATGGTGTGCGAGGCATTTGGCCCGTAGGCGAAGACAGATCCGGCTGCCAAAGAGTAATCGGTTCCATTAAGGACAAGCGTTCCTTCACCCTCTGTGACCAGTTCAATCGCAAAATAGGGGAAATCGTTGCGGTCGATTACGTATTCCGGCTGCATTCTTTCAACCCCGCCGCAGATGACTTCTAAGGGCAACTTCCTACTGGAGTTGAGGTTAAGAAAAAAACGGCGGGCTTCGGTCACCTGATTGGAAACAAATCCTGGGAGCTGACTGGGGGCATGTATTTTTGTCATTCATTCAGGTTAATTATTGACATGCAAATGTAAAGTCCTGCCATTTGAATTTACAAAACAATTGGCATAATTTGTAATAAAATGGAAAAGCTTCGAGTAGCTTTGATACGTCTACAACAATATAGAAATCGTAACGGCTCAGCTTTGGCGTTGGGCCCGCTATTGCGAACCACGATGGGAAGTGGATCCCGCTCTTCGTGCGGTGGTCCGCAATAGCGGACCCTACGGACAACTTGATTTCCGCACAAACCAAGCATCACTGAATAGTTACCAGTAACCTTATCATTAAGCGTGGCAAATATGGATAAAAGACTTCTCGGAAATACTGGAATTGAATTCACGAAACTTTCGTTCGGGGCTTCATCCCTGGGGCAGGAGTTTCGACATGTCGATCTGAATGAAGCGTTTCGCAGCGTTCATGTGGCGATTGAACGTGGCATGAACTTCATCGATACCTCGCCATTTTATGGAAGAGGCATGAGTGAAATGTTACTCGGGCGTGTTCTGCCGGAAATTCCGCGGGAGAGTTACTATCTCGGGACGAAACTGGGGCGATACTCGGGGCAGCATTTTGATTTTTCCGCCCGCCGAGTTGAAGAAAGCATCGATATTTCGCTGGAGCGAATGAAGGTCGATTACCTCGACATCGTGTTGTGCCACGATCTGGAATTTGTTGAAATGTCACAAATTATCGAGGAAACAATTCCTGCACTGCGCAAGCAGGTAGAAAAAGGGAAAGTGCGTTTTATCGGGGTCAGCGGCTACCCGATGAAAATGTTCAAGTATGTGCTGGCGAATGCTTCAATTGATGTCTTGTTAAGTTACAATCATTACACATTGCAAAACGATATGGCGAGCGAGTTGATACCAATCTGTAAAGAAAAAGGTGTCGGGTTAATGAATGCTGCTCCGTTTTCGGCGAGGTTACTCACAAATGCTCCGCTTCCTGCCTGGCACAAAGCGACACCAAAAGTTCGCGAAGTTGTCAGGCAAGCCGCAGATCACTGTGCCAGTCGGGGTATCGATATTGCTCAACTGGCGTTACAGTTTTCGCTGGCCAACCCGGATTTCACAACGTGTGTCACCGGTTCTGCAAATCCTGCGAGAATCGCCCAATGGATCGACTGGTCTGAAGAGCCAATGGATGAAATTCTTCTGGGCGAAGTGCTCGAAATCCTCAAGCCAATTCACAACTGGTTTTACATCGAGGGACGACCTGAAAACAACGATGAACCAACCGTGGCATAGCCGCAGGTTAAACAATTATCATAATTTACCGCAGAGTACCCAGCACGGCTGGTTCATTCTGATAGCCGTAACCAAAAACGATATTCGAAAAATTTGCGCACCGTACGCAAATTCTTACCATTAGTAGTGCAGAGAGACGCGGTGAAAATTGTTGTGAATTAGATTCTAAATTGTAAAGAACCACGAAAGGGACGAGAAACACGAAAAGAACTGGTTGATAATTCGTTTAACGGCAAGCCGAAGGCGACTGCGTAATCAACTCTGCATGGTTTGTAGATGTCGAACCACGAATGAACGCCCATTAACGCGAATCAATTTT
>JAJRTM010000397.1 GCA_024278285.1 Planctomycetota bacterium | reverse complement strand
CCAACCAATGCACTGCGGTAAACGTGAGGGTGCTGATTGAAAATCGCTTCGCAGCGGACCGGGTACATCGGTCCGTTTTCGCTCTTGACAATGTGAGCTTTTCTACCACAAAACCAGACTCTACCTTGTTTGTCGAAGTAGCCCATATCGCCCATGCGATGCCAGAAAGTGTCGCTATCGGGGATTTTGGCTGCCCTGGTTGCTTCAGGTCTGCGAAAGTATTCTCTGGTGACACTTGGACTGCGAACAATAATTTCGCCGATCTCTCCCAAATCAACACGTTCTGTTTTCGACATCGATTCAATAGGACCATCAACCGGTTCAATAATGCGAACATCAACTTGCCCGAACGGTTTGCCGACACAGGTTCCGTGGCCAATCGCGGTTAACGCTGCGGTTTCTTGAAGGACTTCGCTCGCAGAAATTGAACAAACCGGCAATGCTTCGGTTGCTCCGTAAGGAGTAAACATTTCCGTTGCAGGGTCAGGGCAGGTTTGCTTCATCTTTTCCAGAACATGCACCGGCACCGGAGCCCCAGCAGAGAGAATCCGTTTCACATAGGGCAGCGTTATTTTATTTTCGACACAATATTTTCCAACGCGATTCCATAATGCAGGCTAGCCGAACGCCTGGGTAATTCCCTGATTTTCAATCGCTTCGATAATATATTTCGGGTTCACATCCGCGGGGCGTGTCGGATCCATATCGGGAATGACGGTGGTAACACCCATTGCCAAATTGAACAGGGCAAAAAGCGGGAACCCAGGCAAATCACTTTCGCCCGGCTGGATCTCGTATTGCTTTTGCAGTAAATCGACCTGGGCATTAAACATGCCATGTTCATAAACGACTCCTTTAGGAGGCCCCGTGCTTCCACTGGTAAAAATGATCGCCGCCTGATCCGTCGCAGCGGTTCCAACCGGTTTGAACAATTCATCGCCACTCTGTAATAATTCTGAATAAGACTTGCCGCCGAACTGAATTCGATTTCCGACAGAAACATTAAATCGCGAGTTCTTATATTTCCCAAGACGAAGTTGACGAATCAGATGCACAATCGGAATCGCGATAAAACCATCCGGATCAATTTCATCCAGACAATTGAAGATCCGCTTTCGCCCCATTCCTGGATCGATCAGCACAAGTGTCGCTCCGGTCTTGAAAACAGCAAATGTCAACGCAATAAATTCGATGCCGGGCCGCACCATTAACACAAGTCGATGCCCCGGTTGAGCACCCATCTTTTGTAAACCGCTGGCGAGCCGATCCGTTTCTCGTTGAAGTTGCGAAAAAGTTAAATGCGTGTAGGCAACACGTTGATTGCGATCACGAGATTCAGGAAAAACAATCGCAGGTAAACCAGGCCAACACTCGGCAGACTGTGCCAGACGATCAGCGATATTTAGTGGGGCATCTTGCATTGGGGAGATTAAATCCAGCTCAGTATGAAAAAAGCGAAAGATTCATTCTACCACCAAGGCACCAGGAACACAAAGATTCCCAGCGAAACTCAGCATACCCGGAACCAAACAAAAAGTGAGTCATCAGCAAGAAAGCAGACCAGGCTTCCGGTTGATAAGCGGATAGATTATTTTTCTCGAATTGTATTTCATCGATCAAACGCAGACCATGGTGACCTTCAGACGAAAGGCAGAACAACGGTAATGCACGGGATTTTCCAGCGTCGTCGGTTTTCAAATCAATATCGATCGCGGCAATCACGTAATCAGCAAACGTTCTGCGGCTGTGAGGTTGTCTAGGAAAAATCTGGTAAACCCCACCTCTGCCCAGTTTATTCTTGACGTTTCAGCCTCGGTAAGTACCATTTACTACACGGGGCGTGGTATAAAGCCTGATAAGGTTACCCCGCTTTGATTTCTGATTTGCACAACATGATGCCTCGTGAACGTCGTATTCAACATCGTGCAGGTTATAATAATAAGTTATCCGGCAGGAGCTACCTCAAAGTCGATTATGGACGCCAATGGGACCAACGCCGCGTATCCATTCGTGGCTCAAATTCCTGTTTGGTTTCGACGATGCCGGGTTATGTATTGCTTGAACAATTTTGTCGCATTTCACTACAGGGATGAAGCAGTCTTGGGAGAGTACGCCAAGCTCAGTTGCCATTCAAACCATATTTTTTCATTTTGCTGTAAAACGTACTTCGTGGCATATCGAGCATTCTGGCGGCTTTCGATTTGTTGCCTGAACTAGCCTGCAGGGCTTCCAGGAGAAGAGACCTTTCATCAATTTCAGTATTAGATTCTGCTTCCGTGAAATCAGAACTATTGGAAGCCGCCTTGTTGGTCGCCGGGGAAATCAACAACTTTTTCTGAGCAGGCCGGGCGTAAGTTTCCAGTGCAGTCGAGATCGATTGCGTCCCACTTTGCTGAACTTCCAGCGGAAGATTTTCCAGCAAAAGGCAATCGGTTTCTGCTAGAACAACCGCGCGGTGGATCGCGTTGTGCAACTCTCTGATATTGCCGGGCCAGTTGTAATTAAGCAGCGCCCGGAACGCGAGGTCGTCAATCTCATTTATCTGCTTACCGGCTTGCCGAGTTGCTTCGTTCAAAAATTCAAGACTAAGTTCAAAAATATCTTCCTTCCGTTCCCGCAGTGGTGGCAAACGCAACGTGATCACATTTAATCGATAATAAAGGTCTTCTCGGAAACGCCCTTGTTCAATCAGCTTTTCCAAATTCTGATGAGTCGCTGTAATCAATCTCACATCAACCGAAATAGATTCCCGACTTCCAACCGGCTCAAACTGTCGCTCTTGCAGAACTCGTAATAATTTTACTTGAATATCAGCCGGGACATCTCCAATTTCATCCAGAAACAGGGTGCCGCCATCTGCCATCTGAAAACGACCAATCACATCTTTATATGCCCCGGTAAATGCTCCTTTCACATGCCCGAACAGTTCACTTTCGAGCAGCGAAGAAGAAAGAGCTGCACAGTTCACACTGACCAGCGGAGAGCTACTTCGCTTACTGTTAAGGTGAATCGCCCGTGCAAATAATTCTTTACCTGTTCCGCTTTCACCACGAAGTAACACAGAACTGTCACTCGCTGCAACTTTCTTTGTTGAGTTAATCAACTGAATAATTGCAGGACTGCTTCCACAAATATCCCCTTGGTCGAAATCTTGATGTTCCTGGAAAACCCTGGGCGGGTCGATCACTCCTCTTTCTGTTGAATTCCCCGCAACCTGCCGTTGAAGAATTGCAATTTGACGCTGTTGGCTTTCAATTTTCCGTACTTTTTCCTGTAAAATGACATCCAATCGAGAAACATTCTGCTGAACCCGCACGCACTGTAACGCCACACTTGTCATTTGGCCGATCGTGGCGACAAAAGTAACATCCTCTGCACTAAAAGGAGAAGAGGAAGCTTTGGCGCCAAGCAACACGATCCCAGATAGTTGCCCATCGACTTCGAATCCGTGCATCAATTGCGAATTGAAGTCTCGATGCAGTTGCTGCAAGTGAGAGCTATGCTGTTTGGAAGAGCTGGCAATTCGCTGATAAGACCCCGCCTGTTGAAGTTGCCCCTCGGATTTTTCATCGAGCTGAAATGTCCCCGGCAGTCCTGTTCCCCCGACCGAGGCAATCAATTCGTATTGATGAGTTCGGCTATCCCGAAGGTACAATGCACTGTAGCGAACCTGCAAAACTTCCCGGCAGGAACGTAGCATGTGCTCTGCCAGAGAACGTACATCAGCCACTTTGGCAACGACCGAGTTCATCTGGTGCATCGCTCGATCCAACCGGTACTTTTCACGAAAGAATCTTCGATCAATCGCAGATTGTGCCCGATCTTTCACCCACCCCATTGCCAAAATAATCACCGTCAGGAAAAAGGCAAAGGGCAGCAATTGCTCAGGCACTGATGCTCCACGGTAGACGGTCAGCAAACTACCGACTGCAATCACTAAACTATAAACAACCGTGACCGATTGGCTCATCAGCATGTAAATTACATGCTTGCTGATGATTTGATCAAGAAGCATTAAGCGGTGACGAAAAATCCCAATCGCATACGCAGTCATAAACAGCAAACTTACCACGACCATCGGAATACGACCTTTCCCCAACGCGAGGCCAGCTCGATCTCCGAAGGAAAGGTAGACGGCGTAAAAGACCAGGGGAGTTGCCAATAGTGAGGCAATCAAAATCCACTGCAACTGTTTTCGCTCAGCCGGCTGGGTACATTTGCGGTAATTATCGATCACAAAATAAACGCTGGCTGCAAAATAGAGGCACGAAATCATGATATAAATATCAACCGCATACCGAATCCAACTCAAAGCAGCCCGAGCCAATTGAACCGATTCGGCATCAGATCCGGAAAAATGAACGAGTCCAATTAAGACGGTCATCAACCCCAGCATAAACAGAGGGATAAAATATAAGCCAGCCAAACTTAAATAAGGGTGCTTATCACTGACGATATGACGCGACGGGTAATTCAGGAAAAAATGTAATGTGACAACAGGAAGTAGTATTGCGCAGTAAAGGAAGGGGACGGAAAGAAACAGACTTTCGGAGATAACCCACCAGTAGTATCCGCCGACAAAAGCAGGGAGTGTGAAAAAGCTCAATGCAAAAAACAGGCGAGCTGCGTGGTCAGTCGGGCGATTATAAAATGACAAGGCAGCGACCGCTAATATTGCAAATTCCAATAAGCACCAAAGGATTGAAAGGGCAACATCAATTGATGAAAGCGAATGAATACCTAACCAGCATTGCACTGTATCGCCGGTCGCGAACTGTTTATATTCGACACGCACATACTTGCGATCAACAGATTTATCAGAAAAATATTCGATCACCGGCGGCAGCGATATATAGGAACGCTCGATATCGATCGGGTTTTCATTCTCAACCCGGCTGTCAAATGATCCCGCTTTTCGCCAGGCAGATCGTAATTTCTTCATCGCCTGTGTGTAATCATTAAACGATCTAATCTCCTGATCGCCCAGCTTGAGCAAAAAATCACCCTCGACAGGGGGCTCACCAAAAACAGCAGGAAGATCTTCGGAAGAAGAAATTTCGTTTATTAAAAAACGCCTGATCTGTAACCCTTGAGAATCATAATCATCATTCGTCAGCAAGCACCGTAAGCCAACATCTGCACTCGTTGCGACATAAAATAAAACTGAAAAACAGTAGCTCGCCAGGAATGCAGAAAGCAGCCCAACTACCAAACGGTAATAAACAGCCTCATTATTTTTCATAACAGCACATTCCAGATAATAATCAGAGCAAGGGGAGCGATGAGCCATTCAGCAAAGAATCGGCTACGAGAACCCCTAATGACAGTAGACATAATACACCTGTCGATAGCGCCGAAGCAAGCGCCGAAGCGTCGAATATCGCCATTTCAGCGCCGAAATAGTGTCCAACTCCTTACTTTCGGAATATGATACCAATTCAATCTTACAATAATTCATTTCTTAAAATAGACTATTAACTAAGTCATTATCAGCAAATATTCGCGTTTATTTCTGATTTTCAACATGACGACAATGGTTTTGGCATACTATCTGCATGGATAATATTATTAGTTGAGTGTTAAATCACTTTACAGGTTTAACCAGCCGCCCTCATACGAGCCGTGGATGTAGCCTTGGTCCCCTGATGAAGCAGCCTGACCCACTCTGCAAGATCAGTTTTATTAGCTACAACACGAAAATGGAGTTGCTCGCTGAGGGTTTTTTTATGCGCCAATCTATAAAAAGTGCTTCTGTTTGCTCCTGTATTTTTTGATACCGGAAAATAATCGGATAATAATGTATTCTATCCGCGCTCTCCGCTGTTAATTGATTCCAGCCTGTCTACAATAAATGGCAGAATTAACCAAACTGCTGTAACAAAGGGCTTGGGAACGTTGGTTTCTGGCTTCTGTATGGCTGTCAGTTCTAGCAGGAGCAGTGATATCAGCAGTCAGAATAACTATCGCCCCTTGACCGATTCATTTGGTCGAGTCCACTCAAACTTGCGGGTGAGTGTGACGGATCGTTGCAATTTACGTTGTTTCTATTGCATGCCTGCGGAAAATGTGCAATTTCTTCCTCGTAAAGAACTGTTAAGCTTCGAAGAAATTTCGCAATTTGTAGATTGCATGGTCAGACGATGTGGATTGACGAAGGTGCGGTTGACAGGTGGAGAGCCGCTGGTGAGGCAAGATTTGCACCAGTTGATTTCGCAGCTTGTTTCAATACCGGGGTTGAAACAGATTGGGCTGACAACCAATGGAATTCTGCTTGAGCAACATGCAGAACGGCTTTTTGAAGCAGGCTTGCGGCGTATCAATATCAGCCTGGATACTTTGGACCGTGAAAAATTTAAGCAGTACACTCGCCGCGATAATCTTGATCAGGTACTGGCTGGAATAGAGGCGGCTCGCAAAGTCGGATTTCCCTCCCTCAAAGTAAATGCGATTGCGATTCAGGGTATGACCGAAGATGATCTTGTTTCGCTGGGGTATTTCGCACGCGAGACCGGCATCGAAGTTCGCTTTATCGAATATATGCCTTTGGATGCTGACCAAGGGTGGGAAAGAGAGAAAGTGCTTTTTGCAGAGAAGATGATTCAGATTCTTTCCGAACAAGTAGGCCCGTTGCAACCCGTGGAAGCACCACAAAAAAACTCTCCTTCCCAAAGCTACGAATTTGTTGATGGGCAAGGGAAAATTGGCTTCATTTCTTCTGTCAGTAAACCGTTCTGCGCTGAATGCAATCGGTTTCGGCTTACCGCAGAGGGGAAGATCAGAAACTGCCTTTTTAGTCTTGAGGAAACCGACGTTCGAGAATTACTACGGGCGAATGCTGGCGAGGATCTGTTGATTGATCGCGTGATGCAATCTATTGCGACCAAAAAGGAAGGGCACGAAATCAATACCGCCAACTTCCTTCAACCAGAACGCCCCATGTATTCAATTGGTGGCTGATTCTGGCGAGGTTCAGATGAACTCATTTGTATTACTAACGTTAAAAGTTTGCGAACGGCTCGCAAACTTTTAGAAAAACAGTTTTTGGTTACGGCTATCAGAATGAACCAGCCGTGCTGGGGCTATTTGGCCCCTTTTTGTTTCACATGTTTTTTGATCGCTTCAAAAAATGCTTTGTGAATGTGTGCAGGGGCGGCGTGGCTCATCAGTGGTTCGTTGATGATCTGTTTTTCTCCAGAGAGTTGATTATACGCGGCATAGCAACTTGAAGGGGGACAGGTCGGGTCGATGAATCCGACGCTCATGATTGCATCGGCGTGAGAACGGCTGGCAAAATTGACGGCGTCAAAATATCGAGCGACCTGTAGAATTTTCGTGTTCGGCTTGCCATCGGTTTCGGTCGGGACAAGTTTAGGCCAACCGTTAATTCGCCCGATGGCTCGACCGCTGTGATCGCAAATGGCGGGGACTCCGGTGGCGATGAAGGTAACTCGCTGATCTAATCCGCCCGCAACGAGTGCCTGTCCGCCTCCCTGGCTGTGACCAATGACCGCAACAACTCGTCCATCCCATTCCGGTTGCGAAGTGAGGAAATCAATCGCTCGTACAAGTCGTAAAAACATGCCTTGAAAGTAGATTGTTTCGCGATCTTCCCGACCGAAAAACGGGTAACCCTTCAATTTACCCGCTCTTAATTCTGAATAAAACTTGGCTGGTTTTCCGTTTGGCAAGCCATGCGCGTTAATATCCATCGAAAGCATTTTTGACGCTGCTCCCCTGGCAGCGTTACCCAAACTGGAACTGCCAACCCCTGCCCCGTGTACCCACAAAATGATGGGAAGGCTTTTCGGTTTTGCATTTTTCGGCTTGGCAAAATAACCGGAAACCGGGGCTCCCCCCAGGCAGGCAAGTTGAACATCGAAACATTCAATCGATTCGTTTGCGTATTTAACGGGAGTTAGTTTGGCATCCAGCGCAATTTTTGCGAGTTCTGTTTTTTGATGCGCCCAGAATTCATCGAAGTCGTCGGGAACAGGTAAGCTCGGTTGAATTTTCAAGGGAGAAAAACTTGCCCCGGCGGTTGCCCGGATCAATGGGTTCTCGGGTGTTCGATAAGAAACACGGCAACGCAAAAAGCCCGGCTGTTTTGATGTCACAGTTATTTTGGAACCACTTCCAATTTTCGATTTTCCTTTCGGGTAATTGTTGGGCGGTGGGAATGCGGTAATAAAGTCATCTACGATATAGGAAACTTCGCCAGTGGTGACGGGTTTATTTCCCTTCATGAGAGTGACAAGAAATGTCGCTGGTTGACCGGTTTCGTAAATTGCGTTTTCACGATCAGTCACCACCTTCAATTGGAAGGTTTCTTCTGCGCAGACAAAATTGACCGCAGTCGCAGTAATGACCAGCATGAATACGGGAATCAAATAGTTCGAAAGATGATTTCTACCGTGCTGATTCTTTCCGGGCATTTTTCTTTTAGCGATGTTCTGTTTCATGATTGTTGCATTATTCTGTAATAGCGAGATTGTGTCTGGTGGTGCCTTACTGTTTCAGCTGCGTAGAACATACCCCAATTCACGATAAAACGCCATCATTGAATGCTTGGCAGTAAATCGAAGCGCTGATCGAATTTCTCAGTTTTTTTGGTTTTTTTGGTTTTTTTCGCATTTTTTCATAATCTTTCGTATATTAATTACGTCTTGTTCAATATGCGTTCTGCACTTGTATCACAAAGCAATTCACTGAAGCCTGATGCAAATAAAACAATAATGCGGTTTCACTCTCACTTAAAAGGAGTTTTTCCATGTGGAGATTTTCGCAGGCGGCTCGCGGTTTGGTCTTAGGGCTGATGGTTTCGGCACTGTTTGTTTCTCAGGTGACTGCAATTCATGCTGAAGAGGCCCCCAAGAAAACAGAGAAGACAACAAAGCGGACGCGTGGAAAATCCACGACGAAGAACCCGATCAGCGCCTCTCTGAAAGCACTGCTTGCTCCTGCAAAAACGAAACCTGATAAGAAGGGAATTCCTGCTTCCACGCATGAGCAAATCAAGCTGATCGAATTAAAGACGCCGCAAGGGACCAACGTGCAAATGCACGCGTTGGCTCTCGATTCCAAAGGCCGTCTTCTGGCGGCATGTGGTGGAACTCGTATCACGCGTGAAGCAACCGAAGAGGGCGCGGAAATTGTTACCGAAATACAACCGGGAGAAATTCGTGTTTACAGCCCCGAGGGAAATCTTGTCACCACCTGGAGTTTGGAAGTCGCCCCGCAGGCAATGTTTGTTGCAGAGGATGGGACTGTTTATGTGGCTGGTTATGAGAAAATCATGAAACTTTCAGCCGACGGAAAACAACTCGCCGTGGCAGATTTGCCTCATGGAAAATTGATCGATGAAAGCAAAGAGCTGATTCGTAAAGATACGATTAAGCAAATTAAAGATCAAAAAAAGAGGATGCAAAAGTATGTTGATCAACAGGAGAAATCGGTTTCTCTGATTAAGGAAAAGCCGGAGGCTGAGCGAACAAGGGCTGATAAAACTCGTTTGAAGCAAGCTGAGATGATGATCAAAATGTATCAGCGATATCTCAAGGATGATGACGAAACGATCAACCAACGCGTGCTCAGCACGATCAACCGGAAGAAAACGGTCGCTTCGCTGGCTGTGACAAATGAAGATATTTTTGTCGCCACTTACGATGTGACCGGTTACGGTTTTTGTATCTGGCGATTATCACACTCACTCGATCAACCGAAAAAAATTGTAACGAACCTGCGAGGTTGTTGCGGGAACATGCACATTGGAGCGGGTAACGGAGAACTGTTCGTTGCAGAAAACGCCCGACATCGCGTTTGCAGATACGACCGCGAAGGTGAATTGATCAAAACATTCGGTAAGAAAGATCGTGACGGGCTCGATGGTTTTTCCAGTTGCTGTAACCCGATGAATGTTTGCATCACAAGTAACGGCGAGGTTTATACGTCGGAATCAAACGTCGGTCGCATCAAGCGATATACATCGGACGGTGAATATCTCGAACTGATCGGCACCGTTGATTTGGTTCCCGGTTGTAAAAACGTT
>JAJRTM010000396.1 GCA_024278285.1 Planctomycetota bacterium | reverse complement strand
GGATGGCTTGAGGGAATTCTTGATTCCAGATCAACGTAACTGAACATCTCCGGTTGCCGATCGAGTTCTCCACGCATCTTCGCAATCCTCTTCGTTTCGATACGCTATTATCTCAGATTATGACTTTTTCAACAGGCTGCTAGCCCTCAGTCTTGGCGGGGCTCTGGCTTCTTGCGAATCGGCAGAAGAGCGAGACGCCAGATTGGCAGCTGTGGAGCAACAAGTAGATGTTGATCGACGAAAACATGATGCAAGAAGCGCGCGTCTGGAGAAAGACAAACGAAATACTAGACTCAGGGCTGAGTATGTTCAGTCGATAGAATCGAGTGAGTTCTTTGCCAAATACGATATGTGGAAAGATCAAATATTGCTTGGTAGAGCGTACTCTTATGACACAAAACTTCCTGGCATGATCATCGAGGTCCAGCCGCGGTGGAATGGAACATCTACGGCTTACGCCGAAGATACTGCACTGGACGTCAACAATACCAATCGCCGGTTCTTTGTCGAGTTCTGTGAATTCTTTGTAGGGGATGCCCAGATACTCGGATTAGACTCATATCTCTCCAAAAACCTTAACGTTGAATTGAATTCAACTACTAGCGGAAATGAATTTCGGTATGAGGATTTTGAAATCCGATCTGGAAAAGTGTTAAGAGGCGGATTCATTTTGATAAGCTGGCAAGACCGAGATAGTCGTGATTAGAATTAACGACAAGCACAGAAGTAGATAGGCAATATTGCAGGCTGAATCAATTGAACTTTATACTGCGAACATTAATGTTGGTTCTGATCTGTTTATCCTGTGCTATTGCCGCAGATCTAAATGGTCGTGTTGTCAGTGTTGCTGACGGTGACACGTTCACGCTGCTTACATCCGAAAATCAACAATTTCGAATCCGCTTAGCCGAAATCGACGCTCCCGAAAGCGGCCAACCATATGGGAAATCTTCTAAACAGGCGCTGTCCCGACTGATTTTCGGAAAAGACGTGCGCGTCGTTATCCAGGCCACAGATCGTTATGGTCGGATAGTTGGCCGGCCGTATTTGGATAGTGTCGATGTCTCAGAAGAGATGGTTCGGTTGGGCGCTGCTTGGGTTTATCCAGACTACGTCATAGACCAAGCTCTGTTCGATATCGAGAACGAAGCTAGAGCGGCTAGCCGAGGTGTATGGGGGCTGCATCAATCCCAGCGAGTTGAACCGTGGAACTGGCGACGAGGCTTAGGAAGCGCAGGGCATTTGCCGACAGGCTGCATGATCAAGGGAAATATAAATAGAAAGGGCGACCAGATATATCATGCACCGGGGACGAGGTCGTATGGAGCGACGCGTATTGATGAATCTAAAGGTGAGAGGTGGTTCTGTAATAAACAAGATGCCGAAAACGCTGGTTGGCGAGCACCGCGAAATTGATACGTGTCTTTCGGCGGTAAATCGAAGAGACCGAGTAATCGAACTGGATCCGCACATCAAATTCGGGTGACTTCATTCAGTATTTGAGCTTACCCTTCTTCGGTACGACCAATAATGCTGCTATGATGTGGTTGAATTTAAACAGATAAATCTACTGGATGTGCAACTAGAACTGCTGCAAGAACGGCGCAAACATAACAATAACAATAAAAAGGGATCCATATGGGGGGGCTTAATCGTTGGCTCAGAAATCTTTTTCTGCGTGAAAAGGACTCATCAGTCGTTGACGAAATCTTCGCGCCGGTTGATCCTGAAAAGATAGCCGAACGATTGGGAGTTGACGCGCTCGCACGCCAGTCCGGTGAGCAAGACATGCCAGCAAGCGACGCACTGTCACTAGATGCAATTGAAGTCGAAATCGTCCACGTCTTTGAGATGGACGCTCAAGAAACCGCAAAAAAAGCGAACGACAAACTTCAGCTGTACAGGCGCCAACTTGAGAGACTTGACGTAAACAATGAATCTCAGTCAGTCGCCGGTGTCAAGAAACAATTTGAAGTCGATTCATCTGCGTTACTGGAAGAATGCAGGGATCAACTTAAACCATACATCCATAGACGGACCGAACTGCACGCGGAGGTTGCATCGTTTAAGCAGCGAAACGGTCTGAATCGGCCGGCTGACTACCCAGCTAGTCGATTTGTACATTTGTCAGTATTGCTGGTTATTTTTTCTTTCGAATCGGTATTGAATGCTGTTTTCTTCGCCAGAGGCTCAGACTTCGGCTTGATCGGTGGATGGATCGTCGCAATGCAATACGCGGCGCTAAATTTGGCAATGGCTGTGATGATCAGCCTTTTCTTGGTTCGGCAATTCAACCACAGACTGTGGATTCGTAAACTCTCCGGGTTATTAGGTATTTTTACGTTGGTTGGAACGGTGCTTGCGTTCAATTTTTTTGTGGGACATTTTCGAGAAATATATGCGGAAAATCCGGACGATGCTCAGACATTGGCGGTCGACTCGTTTATAGCCAACCCTATTTACCTGAATACCGCAGAGTCGTATTTGCTGCTTGGCATTGGAGTTATATTCGCCGTAATCGCAGCTATTGATGGTTACCGATTTGACGATGAGTACCCGGGATACGGTCGAGTCTCTCGTCGTCTTGACAATGCTAGCGGGGAATACCTAGAAGAAAAACAGCAAATAAAATCGTTTTTGTCTGACCTCCGCGACACTACTGTTGCAACGCTAGACGATTTTCGAGAAGTGATAATCCACAAGCAGGACGAACTTTTGGATCTATCATCTTTGGCAGACACGATTCGATCAAGGTGCCAAATGCACCTGGCCCTTTTGGAACGTTCATGCAATGTCGTGTTGGCCAAGTACCGACAGACAAATCAAGCGGTCAGATCAACTAGCGCACCCGCACATTTTTCAGAAGAATATGTGTTTTCGGAATCATTGAAACTATCTCTGCCCGACACAATTACTGTAGCGGAAGTCAAAACCCGAAAGGGTGAAATCACGAAGCTCTTTAAATCAATCGAGTCGCAACGTGTCAACGTACAGAATATATATACAGGAACGCTTCAACAGTTGGACGAAACAATCCAACGCCTTGAGTTTGGGACTCGCAGCTAATGGCTTATCAATCAGCAAAACAAAAGAGAGAAAATGCGCATCGCAGAAAGGGTTTATTCTTAATGTCGATAGCGATTTGTGTACTTGCCGGCGGCACATTTGCCTACAATAAGATCATAACCTCACATATCGAAATTGATCCAGTATCACTTTGTCCAGTTGATGGCCCCACTGCCATTACGGCTGTGTTAATTGACTCCACAGACCCATTCACAAGCATCCAGGTAACTTTTTTGCAAAAGTATTTTTCGGAGATCCTAGACTCTGTCGATAAATACGCCTTGATTCATGTGTATTCAGCTTCGCACTTCTCAGAGTCCGCCTTGGAACCAATTGTCAGCCTATGCAATCCTGGCGATGGAAAAGATGCAAGTGATTGGAACGCCAACCCGGAGAAGCTTCGCCGAAAATGGCAGGAACTTTTTGATGAGCCGCTTCGCAATTCTCTAAATGCTGGAATAACTTCGGATGGCTCCGACAATTCGCCACTTTTTGAAATTCTGCAAAACCTTTCCATCCACGCCTATCCATTGAATCGGCAGTCGCTTCCGATGGAATTATACATTGTCTCGGACATGCTGGAGCACACATCTAATTACAGTCAGTATTCAGATGCGGATGACTTTCAGTCAGTTAGTTCACGTGCGTTTTTAGCACACCTTAGCCCGAATCTTATCAATGTAAATGTGACCGTTCTCTATGTTGGTCGGAAGAATATGGAACAGATTCAAACAACGTCTCATGCTGAATTCTGGGCGGCGTATTTCAAGCACGCAGGGGCGCGGCTGCGCGTAATTAAGAGAATTTAGAAAGGGCAGAACATGACATCAATTGCCGATAGGTCTCGCAAGGATTCGAAGAACTCAAAGATTAGACCGCGTGATTCACTCCTGAAAGGAAAACCCGTTTTTGTTGCTACGTTAGCAATCGGCTCGCTTTCGATATTTGGAAGCGACCCGATGAGTTCGCCTTTTTTTCTGGGAGTGTTTATTCCATTGTTGTGTATGGCGATTTATCTGTTTTTCGGGCTGAATGGGCTAATAGATACGGTCGATACCGAAACGTTTGCAGATTCCGTTTACTACATGGGGTTTCTGTTAACGCTGATAAGTCTATCGGCAGCATTGTTTTATCTGCGGAATGAAAATCCTGCGCTAGGCTTGCTGGTATCAAAATTTGGACTCGCCCTTTTGACCACAATTGTCGGTCTTGGAGTTCGCGTTACTCTCGTAAATTTTCAACTAACAGGGGGCCAAGGCCGGCAGGCCGTCGAGGAAAAATTGTCAATAGCAGTGGAACGTTTCAACAATGACCTCGAGCTAACGTGCGATAAGATGGAGTTATTGTTGCATGGCTCAGTAGAGAATGCTGAGTTGAGTTCGGATGCAATTAAAGAGGCATCCAACGAAGCGGCGAGCACCATTAGAGAAGTAAATCAGGCAAATCAGGCTGAAATGACTCGGTTATTTGATGGGATTGGGAGTGAATGGAGTCGGTCGGTCGAGAATCTGACATCGGACTTGGAAAGAAAGGTTGCGGAAGCCGTTAATGCTTCGGCGGCTCAAATCGGTGAGCTAGGCAAAAAAGTCGAAGACGAAATCAGCAAATTTCGCCTTGATTCGGATGTGTTTGGGAAAGTTTTGGAGGAGCCGCTCAATGATTTGGCACATACAATAAGAACGGCCAGAATTTTGCTTGCCAAGGAGTTTGGTCAGTTACAAGGGGCGGCAGAAAGTCATAGCAGCATCAAAGAGCAGTTCGAAATTCTATCTTTGACGTTAGCTAGCGGCGACCAGGGGCTTAAGGCTCTTCACAAATATGGTGAGAATCTCGCAGGAGCGTTTTCAACACTGTCTGCGTTGGACAATAGTCTGACGCAATTAGGGCAAAAATCTGCGGAAGTTGCCGGGCAATTCGAAATTTTGGGTTCAACCGTATCGAAGTCATCGTCGTCTTTCTCCGGTGATGTTGAAACGAGCAAACAATCGTTTCTGAAACTAAATCAGAGCCTAAATGCCTTGCTGCACTCGGTAATGAAGCAATCAGAAGAAATGGGCGATCTCGTAGTTAAGATTGCTGCAGATGCGGAGCAAGGGCGTTCGTCTTTGAAGTTGGTGCAGGACAACTTGATCGAGTCTTCTGAAGTCATCGTTAAACATCTGAGTTGAGTGACTTGGTGAAGCCAAAATGAATTCGGATAGACGGTCATTCTTTTTCGGCGCCACACTTAGTGAGATCGGGTTCATATTGTTTTTTGCGCTACTCATTTTTGCGTTTTTCAAGCAGCAGGAGGATCAAAACAAAATTGACGACACGGTAAATCGGCTCGAGATCGTACTAAAGGAAATTGAGGTTAGATCGGCGGCTTTGGCCGAACTTGAGAAGGCTGTGTCGTTCAATTCGGAAGAGGAGCGAGATAAGTATTTTAGTGAATTGATCCCCAGGAGCGAGTTATCGGTTCGAAATGTTGAACTCGAAAGTCAAGTGGTGGAGCTTCGGGATCGGTTGGAGGAGTTGCACAAAATTGAGCTGGCAATTGATGAAATGGCGAATTCACACGACTCCACCGAAGAGGAAATTCGAAGCGCGTTGGAATTGAGAGACGCCTTAAGTCAACTAACTGGGGCAAAGGAGGAAATTAGCTCCGAAGTTCTGTCAGCCGCGTTGGATGCCCAAATGGCGATCAACGAATTCAATGCCGGATCAAGTGAGCCGATTCGAGACGCCGAAGATCTCGCAAACAAACTTAGTCGTATCGGCGATCTAGAGGGCCAGGTTAAGAATTTGCGGGGGCGCTTGGGAGGTCGGGATCTGCCACCTTGCTGGGCAGATAGAGACACAGGGAAGATCGAGTACTTATTTGACGTAATTATTTCTGATGATGGACTCCGTTTCGCATCGGCTGCACCGATATATCGGCTACAGGAATTTCAGCTCCTGCCAAACACCAAAGAAATGACAGCGGAATTAATTTCGTTGGGTCGATTTGAAGTTCTTGCAGATCCTATTCTGGAAATATCTGATCAGAAACAATGCAGGCATTATGTTTCGATCACAGACAGGTCTGAAAACGCTTACAAAACGACCTTGACGATTGAAGACTATTTTTACAAATTCGTGAATCGCACGTGAGTGACAATCGTCATAATGCTCTGGTTGCTGCCCTCACCACCCTCAAAAAACAGGTAGCAATTAACACCGCAAGAAATAGGTCTCTTTTTGTACCGAGGCATGTAATTTCTAAGATAGTTGGGAGTGCCCCAGTTTCGGTGATCACAGACTACGTTATTGAACACGGCAAGCCATTCAGCGAGAGACAACGGAAGAAACTAGAAAGGACGGCGAATCATAAAAGTCAGATAACCACCAAACGTGTTCACAAAGGGGAACACGTAGACCGCAATACGCGTATATCGCGCAATGAATTGACGGGAGATCAGTTGATTTCGTCGGAATCGTCGGATCGAATTCAAGACGCCATTACTGGTGAGGAACCACAAAGAACCAAGACACGAGGAATTTACGTGGTTATTACAGCTCTGATAATTGTATTACTTGGCGCGGTCTTGTATTTCTGGTTTTCACTGGAAGACAGATTCTTAGAATAAATATCTCAACCCGCTCCCCTCCTCCATCCAAGATTCCAAATAACTAACGATAAAGGCCCTTCTCGCTAGTTATCAGGAAACTGGATGCGATCTACATCTATTCGATCAAAGCAACTACTGAGGAGCGGATCGGTGTATTAAAACAGGCGAATTATCTGGAGGTCTTTGTTGATATATAGCAGGATCTCCGCTTCAATGGCGTGTGCGAATATCAAACGGAGGGACATGCGATGGTGCAACGATTCAAGGCGGCTATCATGCTCATCCTGGTCTCAGTAGTGGCATCACCCGCATGGTCATATGACTACAGGTGCCCGAGGGGGGCGCGAGACCTCAACTACGCTGCGGAGAATTATGAGTCGGCGCTCTCAGAGTACGAGGACGCAGTGTCATCTTATGAATCTGCCTGCGAATCGGGGTACGGCTACTCCAATGATGATGAGTCCGCTTGTGGTCCGTATGGTTATGAACGAACAGCGTACGAAGACGCTGTCGAGAACTTGCGGTCTGCCGAGTCGGACCTTGAGGACGCCTACGAGAATGTCCGTCGAAGGTGCAACCCGCCGGACAGCAATGCAGACTCGACGGTGATCGCCTGCATGGTGCAGCTTTCTAAGGCGAGCAAAGAACTGAGCACCTGCCTCTCCAAGTTATCTAACAGTCAGAGCAAATAGCTTCGCGCATCAGATTATTACTGTCAGATCCGGTTTCGATATCCTCGGAGGTCGCTCCACACCGATTGCATTTAATCGACTACGCCCGCAGTCACAAGAGCCAATAAATGTGTTGAATTGCAAATTTCATGCAGGATGAACCGATCTCTTGCGACTTGGAAGTTACTCGTCTCAAGAAAAACGCGATCCCATTTTTTGAATCACCCAAGGAGCAGCAGACGGGTCAGTTTTCGATGCAAGAAATGGTCGTTTTTTGCAGAAATTTCGGTGCTAATCAACAAAGTCAGCTCAGAGAGCTCTGCAAATGATCGGTCATATGGCCGATCACCACTTGCTCTGCATCGTTATCCCAAAAAAAATAGATCCGAAGACTGTGCCGGGGGTCGTGTGCCGTGCCTTTCTTCAAGTGAATATCCAAAAATCTGGTCTCTCTTTTCCAATCCACTTCATATTGGTTCCGCCATTGCATCAAACTGGCTTTATCTCCCGTCGGTGATATTTCAACGCCTAGCAGCCTGTTGAAAAAAGGCCGTATTCGCATTGAATACCGTTCACTGCGAAGCTTCTGGGAAAAAGACAGGCCGCGATGTTGAATTGACCGTGCCGCAGTATTCGTTTCATCCGAGCAATCATGATCGTTTTGCGGTCCTTGATTGGCTGTTCAGCGCGTATCTGGTGTTCTTCCGTCATGGTTGTAGCTACCTCAGGCCAGGAGCGTCTTCATTCGAGTAATGTTGTATGCGGTAGCTGTTAAACGGAACAGCCAATCGACGTTTTCCCGACCCCGGTGGCGCAACTTGCCCAGTAATCCGTAGGTCTTCATCCAGCCAAACGGCTCTTCGACCCGCTTTCGTTTTGTCTGGCTGATTTTGTAGCCCGGGTGACTGGCTGTTCTCTGATCTATGCGGCTGTGTTTTCGCATCGCCACGTGAGGCGTAAAACCCAATTCTCTGCAGGGATCGACAAAATTGCTGACGTCGTAGCCCCTGTCAGCACCCACCGTCTGACCCGGTCGTACCGATTGTTCAGCGAGCAGTTCAACGGCTGCCGTCCACTCTTCTCGTGTGTTCGCCTCAGTCAATGTCACACCAACAATCAATCCGTTGCGGTTTTCGGTGAGAATATGTCCCATGTAACGCAGCTTCGCTTCCTTGCCCGGCCCCTTGCGACATAGCCTGGCATCCGGATCACTGGTCGAGGCGTGGGTGTCATTGCTGCGCTTTTGCCCGTGAAAGTTCTCACCGTCATCATCATCGCCCGAACCGTCCTTGGGCTTGTAGGACTTCATCGACGCGCAGGCCTCGATCAGCGTACCGTCTACCGAGAAGTGATCCCGGGATAACAGTTTGTTCGCATGCGCCTGGTTCTTGATCGCTTCGAACAATAACTCATCGACACCATACTCGAGCAGACGATCGCGGTTCTTCGAAAACACCGAGTGATTCCATACCTTGTCATCCATGCCCAGCCCAACGAACCACCGAAATAGCAGGTCGTAGTCGATGCGTTCCACCAGCAGGCGTTCCGAGCGTATCGTGAAAAGAATCTGCAACAACAAACCGCGCAGTAGTTGCTCCGGCGGTATCGACGGTCGGCCGCGCTCCGAGTACATCTCTGCAAACGCCGGTTCCAGTTCTAACAAGGCCTCATCGACAATCTGCCGTATCTTGCGGATCGGATGGCTTGAGGGAATTCTTGATTCCAGATCAACGTAACTGAACATCTCCGGTTGCCGATCGAGTTCTCCACGCATCTTCGCAATCCTCTTCGTTTCGATACGCTATTATCTCAGATTATGACTTTTTCAACAGGCTGCT